>JBAQEN010000244.1:0-7797 GCA_049286765.1 Methylococcaceae bacterium | reverse complement strand
GATGCTTTGATTTTTATGCTGTCCCAGTTTTTTTCTGCTGCCTCAAATTCTTCCTTGGCTTCCATTGATGCAAGATGCAGTTTCAGCATTATATTATCGCGTTCTGATTTCAGTTTTTCTAATAAATTATCGAATTCTGTTTTCGTTGGCATGGCACACCTCATTGTTGCGTGAATTAAAATTTCAGGTACCGAAAAAAAGGTATTCATCTAAAGTCAAGAATATCTTAGCATTACAACCCGTGTTTTACACTTGTTTATATTTGTCATGTGTTTCAATAAGCCTATATCCTTGTATGGCAGTCATTTATGCCCGCACGCCTTGTACAAGTGATCATTGTAAATTTACTAATCCGGGATAGCCCGAATCCAAGTGAGCAATAGTTAAGTGAAAAAACAATTTAAAATCCACAGCCGGTTTAAACCGGCCGGCGATCAGCCTACCGCGATAAAGGCATTGGTTGAGGGCTTGAATGATGGCGAAGTGCATCAGACTCTGCTGGGCGTAACCGGTTCGGGTAAAACTTTCACGATAGCCAATGTCATTAATGAAGTGCAGCGTCCGGCGATGATCATGGCGCCTAATAAAACGCTGGCTGCGCAATTATATGGCGAAATGAAGGAATTTTTCCCGGAAAACAGCGTCGAGTATTTTGTCTCGTATTATGACTATTATCAGCCGGAAGCTTATGTTCCGGCATCCGACACTTTCATTGATAAGGATGCTGCGATCAACGAGCATATCGAGCAGATGCGTTTATCAGCGACCAAGGCGTTAATAGAACGACAGGATTCAATTGTAGTCGCAACGGTTTCGGCGATTTATGGCTTGGGCGAGCCGGAATCATACTTCAAAATGGTCTTGCATCTGGTAAAAGGCGATCTGATTGATCAACGCACCATTCTGCGCCGCCTGGCGGAAATGCAATATACGCGCAATGATCTGGAACTGCGCCGGGCAACCTATCGCGTGCGCGGTGAAGTGATCGATATTTTCCCGGCCGAGTCGGACAGCGAAGCATTAAGAGTCGAATTATTTGATGATGAAGTCGAGCGTTTGTCATTATTCGATCCGCTAACGGGTGAAATAATCCGGCGGCTGGCGCGCTATACGGTTTATCCCAAGAGCCATTACGTTACACCTCGCGAGCAATTGTTGTCAGCGGTTGACGCCATAAAGATCGAGCTTAAGGAGCGTCTCAAGCAGTTGCATGCATTAAACAAGCTGGTAGAAGCGCAGCGTCTGGAGCAACGGACGCTGTTTGATATTGAAATGATACTGGAGGTGGGGTATTGCTCCGGCATTGAAAACTATTCCCGATTTTTATCGGGCAGAGGGGTAGGGGAGTCACCGCCCACGATGTTTGATTATTTGCCGGCTGACGCGCTGGTTATTATTGATGAAAGTCATGTCACCGTGCCGCAAATTGGCGCGATGTATAAGGGTGACCGGTCGCGCAAGGAAACCCTGGTTGAATACGGTTTCAGATTGCCTTCCGCCCTGGATAACCGCCCTTTAACGTTTGCTGAATTTGAGGCGAAATCACCGCAGCGGATTTATATTTCGGCAACTCCCGGTCCTTATGAAAGAGAGCATTCAGGCGTTTTTGCCGAGCAGGTTGTCAGACCCACCGGCTTGCTTGATCCTGTCGTGGAAGTACGCCCGGCAACCTCTCAGGTTGATGACTTATTATCGGAAATCAATCTGCGTGTCAGCGCAAAAGAGCGCGTACTGGTCACCACGCTGACCAAAAGAATGGCGGAAGATTTGACGGAATATTTGTCGGAGCATAATGTACGCGTGCGTTATTTGCATTCTGACATTGACACCGTGGAAAGAGTCGAAATTATCCGGGATTTGAGGTTAGGGCAGTTTGATGCCCTGGTCGGTATCAATCTGCTGCGTGAAGGACTTGATATCCCCGAAGTCTCTCTGGTTGCAGTACTGGATGCCGATAAAGAAGGCTTTTTGCGTTCAGTCGTATCTTTGGTTCAGACGATTGGACGAGCGGCAAGAAATATTAATGGTAAAGCGATTTTATACGGCGACCGGATTACCCGTTCCATGCAACAGGCAATAGATGAAACCGAACGCCGTCGAGACAAACAGCGTCAGTTTAATATTGACCATCATATTGAACCCGCAACCATTTATAAATCCATAACCGACATTCTACAGTTATCGATTCCCGGCTCCGGCCTTCCTTCCGCCGACAAAAAACTCAGCAAGGTGGCAGAATACTCGGCAGACTATAAAGCCATGACACCCAAGCAACTGGGTAAAAAGCTGAAGCAACTGGAAGATGATATGTATCGCTATGCGAAAAATCTCGAATTTGAACAAGCGGCAAGAATCCGTGATGAAATCAAGGTGTTGCAAGAGCAGATATTGGTTTAGGTTCTGTTCATTCCAAAATATCTGATCGGGAAAAATTCGTGAAGTTTCAGCCTCTGGAATACAGGAAGCCTGAATTCACAAGCTGTTGCTTCCTAATCTAAGACGAATCCGCTTTGCGGGTTACTTTCGAATAATCACAGTACAGCAAGGTTACAACGCTTCAGTTAAAAATAACAGAAGGGTTGATTACATGCGCTTGCTAAACTAATATTCCAATATAATCTTTCAATTGAGCAAGTTAACAAGCCTGCTTTTATAATCCATCTCATCTGAGTCGGCAAGATATGGAAACGGCAGTTCTTAACATCCTCACCAATCAACTCACCAATGTTTTAAAGGACTCGCTGCCCAAGATATCCACATCTTGGTGGACATCATTGGTCATTGAAAAACTGACTTTCCAGCAACAGGCTTTTGCCAGACGATATATCCCCGATGCACTCGAACAGCTTGATCTTGCCGCCTTACTTCGAGTGGTAGATCAAAACTGGTATGAGCTTTCTCAAATACTCAATCCCAACAAGGAGGCTAGAAATTGGCTTAAAGAAGCGCAAACCATCCGCAACCGATGGGCCCACGCACCCGCAGACGGTTTGCCGGATGAAGTTTACTACCGCGATCTGGACACCATCGAAAGATTGTTGCAAGCCATCTGTGCCAACACTGAGTCGTTAAACAAAATCAGCGCAGAAAAACAAAATCTGTTGCTCAAAATCGCAGCAATCAAAGTACCGGTACCAACACCCACAGCAGAAAATGCCGCGACCGGATTATTCAAACCCGGTGACATGGTCAGGTTGAAAGCCAAGCCGCGGACCAGAGGCGCCGTTATTGCCCATTTGCCGGGCGAACTGGAAGACCGCTATCAAGTGTTTCATGAGGGCACGGCATCCTATTATTACGCCTCGCAAATAGAACTGTTGCCGCCCGTTTCACCGCACACCGAAGTGACTTTGCCCGATTTGTACGCCGCTTTGTCCGCCCTGCAACTGCGCCACCCATCTACCCGCCATCTGTATTCGTTGTTTGCCTCGCGCATCCAGTTTGTGCCTTACCAGTTCCGGCCGGTGTTGAAACTGATACAGGCAGACCGGCCACGGCTGTTGATTGCCGATGAAGTCGGTGTCGGTAAAACCATTGAAGCGGGGCTGATTTTGAAAGAGCTGCAAGCCCGGCTGGAAATAAAATCAGTGCTGGTGATTTGCCCCAAACCACTGGTCGCCGAGCGCAAATGGTTGGAAGAAATGAAGCGTTTTGATGAACGCTTCGAACATCTGGACGGCAAGTCTCTGCGCTATTGCATTGATGAAACCCACCTGGATGGTATTTGGCCGCAAAAATACGCTCGCGTCATTGTCCCTTATTCACTATTTGACGAAAGCCTGCTCATGGGCAAACAGGACGGACGCAAAAAGCAGCGTGGCCTGCTTGATCTTGACCCGCCGCCCGCTTTCGATCTGGTCATCGTCGATGAAGCCCACCACATCCGCAACACCGAAACCTGGGCGTATCGCAATGTCCGCCATTTTTGCGATCATGCCGAAGCTGTAGTGTTGCTGTCGGCAACACCCATCCAGATGCGGGATAACGACCTTTACACCTTGCTACACCTGATCCGGCCTGACGTGCTCACCAGCCGCCAGGATTTTGAACAAATGGCCGAACCCAATCCGCACCTGAACGCCGCCATCGAAGCAGCACGCAGTCTGCAACCGGACTGGCAGGACAACGTGCGCACTCACATCGATAGCGCTTTGGCAACCACCTGGGGACGTGGCGTTCTGGCCCCCGATCCGCGTCTGCAATCAGCCTATGATCTGCTCGATGCCAACCACAACGATCCTACACACCGTCTGGCTCTCATCCGGCAACTGGAAGAACTCTATACGTTTGCGCCACTGATCAACCGCACCCGCCGACGCGACATCGGTAACTTCACCACGCGCAAACCGGAAACGGTCACTGTCGAATTTACCCCCGAGCAGGCTGATTTACACCAAAACCTGATTAGCCTGATGGCCCGCATCCTGGCTTTTCGACATGGCGACCAGAATCTCAGATTCATGCTGTCAACCGTCAGGCGTCAAGTCGCCAGTTGCGTATTCGGATTGGCCCCGCTCCTGAATAACATGCTCCACGGGCATTTATCGCAACTGGAACTAAGCGAGCTGGATAGCGAAAACAACTCAGACGAAATTCAGGCGATTCTGGCTGAATTCCGCGCCGATGTTGACGCGCTGATTCGGCAAGCCCAGCAACTGACCGGCCCCGATCCCAAACTGCAAGCCTTTCTCAAAGTCATCCGCGACAAACAACAACTACCCAACAACAAACTGCTCGCTTTTAGCAGCTTTCGCCATACCATCCGCTATTTAGAAGAGAAACTCGGCCAGGAACCGGTGCGTTTCGGGATTATTCACGGCGGTATTGCCGATGACGAACGCCGCGAACTACGCAACCGCTTCAGCCTGGAAAAAGCGCACCCGAACGCGCTGGATGTGTTGCTGAGTTCTGAAGTCGGCTGTGAAGGTCTCGATTACCAGTTCTGCGACGGCATGGTCAACTATGACCTGCCCTGGAATCCGATGCGCGTCGAACAGCGCATAGGCCGTATCGACCGCTACGGGCAAAAAAGCGAAACCGTCGTCATCTATAACCTCATCACCCCCGGCACCGTCGATGCCGAAATCTACGAACGCTGCCTGCTCCGTATCGGTATTTTCCGGCAGGCATTAGGCGGAAGTGAAGAAATACTGGGCAGACTGACCCAAGAAATTCACGCCATTGCCGAAAACTTTGACCTTACAGCCGATGAACAAGCCGCCCGTTTACAACAGCTTGCCGACAACGACATCCGCCTGATACAGGAACAAGCCAAGTTGGAAGAACAGCAGGCGCAACTGTTCGGATTAACACCAGGCCAACAGACAGACGACACGATCAAGCAGGCTGCCAGTTTCTGGCTATCACCTGCCATGCTGGTCAACCTGATCAGCCGTTATCTGCAAACACTGGGCGTAACCAACCTGCCCGCCTCGCTGGGACAAAAACCCGTCACCACGCTACAACTCGGCCAGGACATCCGTAGCAAACTGCTGGCAGACTATCAAAAACTCGACGTCAGTGGTGAAACGGCACAAATCTGGTCACGCTGGCTGAAAAGCAATGAGCCGAATTTACCGCTGACCTTTGAAGCCGCCACCGCCGCCGAACGCCGTGATCTGCTTTTCATCACGCCCACCCACCCGTTGACGCGGCAAGCCGCTCAGTCGCTTGAACCGCCCACGCCGCTTCACTGCGACCTGAGCGTAACGATAGCCGACTTACCCGCAGGGCGTTATCCTTTTGCCATTTACCGCTGGCGAAAGCTGGGCTTGAAAGAAGACTTCACCTTTCAGCCGGTATGCCGGCATCCCGAACTCACTGAACGCATGCTTGAGTTACTGGAAATTGCCCAACCAATCAAAAACACCGTTGCGCCGATCACCGCCGATGAAAAAACCGCACTGGAACAGGCGCACTACCCGCACTGGCTAAACAACCGCGCCGCGCACATCGAGCAAGTGACGCAAACCACGCAAGCGCGGCTGGCCTCGCTTAACACCAGCCACGCCGCCCGCCTGGCTTTATTGGAAGAACAACGCGACATTAACCCCGACGAAAAAATCCAGCGCATGAAAAACTCGCAGATTGCCTCAGCAACCCGCGATTACCAGCAACGAACAGAAGAATTACAAAAAGCGCCGGAACAGGCTGATGTGATTGCCGAAGCCGTGGCGTTTGGGGTATTGATTATTGAAGAGAACGAAAAATGAATCTGGACGAATGGAAAGAAAGTGGTTTACAACTCATCAAAGCCTTACGAGTAAGGGGAGAAGAAGACGCATTCAGACGGCTTTTGTCTGATCTTTACCCTGATACAGCACACTTTATTTTTGAGTTACTTCAAAACGCTGAAGACACAAAATCGACTACAGTCCGTTTTACTTTAAATGAGCATTGCCTTGAATTTATTCACAATGGTGAACGTTTGTTTTCAAAAACGGATGTAATAGCAATCACCAGTTTTGGTAATAGTACTAAGCGTGACGACCCTACCAGTATTGGTAAATTCGGTGTCGGTTTTAAAGCCGTTTTCGCTTACACCGATACACCAGAAATTCATTCTGGGGACTTTCATTTTTGTATCCATGATCTTGTAGTTCCAGAAACCGACGGGGTTAATTTGTTTTCAATGAGTGAGCGAGAAACTCACTTTAGATTTCCGTTCAACAATCCGAAAAAATTACCAGCATTCGCTGTAAAGGAAATCGAAACAGGGCTGCGTAGCTTGAGCGACAACACCCTGCTGTTTTTAAGCCACATCCGCAAAGTTGATTACAAGCTACCAGACGGTTCGAGAGGCTCGCTGCAACGTATCAACCATAATTCTGGACGTATCGAAATTCGCGCACTACATCCGGGTGGCGATGAAACGGTTTCTCACTGGCTACATTTTCAGAAAGCAGTCGACGTCACAGACGAAGATGGCAAGACTAAAACATGCAATGTTGCCATTGCTTACAGCCTGGTTGAAGAGGTAAACAAAAAAACAGAAGAAAAAACCTGGAAAATTGTGCCGTTGTCTCATGGTCAGGTTTCTATTTATTTTCCGGCTGAAAAAGAACCCTCCAATTTGCGCTTTCATCTTCATGCGCCTTTTGCTTCTACAGTAGCGCGGGATAGTGTGCGCGAGTGCAAGGCCAATCACCAATTGCGTGACCGCATAGCAGAACTGGTTGTGGAATCGCTTTCAGCCATTCGCGATCAAGGCATGTTAAGCATGAATTTTTTAGCATTGTTGCCTAATCCTAAAGACGATTTAAGCGCGTTTTACCAACCGATACGCAAGGCAATTGTTGACGCATTTACAAATAAACCACTTACACCAACAAAAAGCGGAGATTATGCCCCGTCTAGGGCGCTTTATCGTGGGCCTTCTAAAATTTCTGACGTGATTGGTGATAAGGATTTATCAAAAATAACGGGGTATAAAATTCCGCTATGGGTAGCCAATGCGCCACAAAGAAACCAACGAGAAGATAATTTTTTGGACAGCTTAAAAATTAACGAATGGGGTTTTGAGCAGTTATCGGATATCTTTGAACCAACAGAAAAGGAAAAAACCGAAAAATGGCTTGTAAGAAAAGATGACAAATGGATGATGCGTTTTTACGCATTACTAAACGATGACAGTAATTATTATTTCACAGCAGAAGATTTCCCTCTTGTCCGCGTTGATTCAGAAGAAGGTGTAAAACACGTTGTTAGCAATCAAGCCTATTTTGCTCCATTGCATGGAATTGTCTCAGCACATGGCGTTCATATCGTTAAACGTGCTGTTTATACAAGGGATAATAC
>JBAQEN010000243.1:0-1513 GCA_049286765.1 Methylococcaceae bacterium | reverse complement strand
ACATCGAGGCTACTTGCTGTTGACCGGCCTACAAAGCTTGTTGGGGTGAAGATAGCTTTTCAAAGAAATCGAATAGCTCATGCAGTCTGGTACTGGGATTCATTTCATCGCTTGCTATAGCTTCATTAAGAACTATAGGAGCTAGTCGACGTGCCTCGGCAAATCCATTTTCCAGCATTAATTTGAAAACATCCAACACTTTACCTTTATCGTAATTTTCCAGTACGGAATGCGAACGCAAGTCTTTGATGAGTAAATCTGCCGCTGAGTGTGCGCCAGCGGCAGCATAGGGTTTACGATTGTAACCAAAGTGCAGTAACAGCCAGAACTCAAAGCATGGATAAGAGGCAATGATTCCGACTTTTTTGGAGGTCTTGGCTAAATTCAGCGCCTCATCAAAGGTTGCGTGGGTGTCCCTGTCTATCGCACAAAAGACTCGATCGAATTTTCCTTGCCGACTGATTGCTTCCTTAACTATGCTCAGCGGATCAGTTTTTCCGCAATGGGTAATTTCCACCAATACAGTAGCTCGAAAATGCTGGCTGGCATCTTCTAAATAGCGTTTTCCCGATTTAGTGTCCTCGCAAATGACCAATACCGTCGGTTGCGGTTTTAAACGAGATTTTGGTCGATTGAACGAGGCAGGGGTACGCGCCATAATCAGCCTCTGCGCACGAATGGAAGTCCACGGTAGCGGCCTTCAAAATAGCGTTTTTCCATATCTTCACTTCCACGTCCTTCAAAATCATGAATAGATCGTAATTGCGTTGCGCCGTTAGAGTCACGCTCAGTAAGCCAGAACTGATCGCGGCGCATCAACTTGGCATCCATTAAATGTGTATCATGTGTGGTAAAAATAAGCTGTGCGGGTGAGTCGGATTTAAGATGTTTTGCCACCAAGGAGACAACAATCTCAGGGTGAAGGCTACTGTCCAGTTCGTCCACTACTAGGGTAGGTTTTTCCTTGGCAAAGTTTGAGTCAGCATGAATGCTCCAAGGCAGCCAAAATCCAATCAGGTTTTTGGTGCCTTCCGATTCTTCTTGAAAATCAAACTCGGCCTCGCCTAATGCGGTTCTATGAGTCAATATCGTTTTGCTTTTCGGTTTTGAGCTGATTAGCCCCATTAATTTGTTTGAGGAGACGGGTTCTGCCGAATTGGGCTCTATTTGATCGACGCGAATATTGGTGACGGGGACATCAACGTCTTGTAAAAACGATGAAATTTCTTCGGCAAGGATAGGATGCTCTTTTACAAGCTTCTGGCTACTATTTGCCCGCCCCTCCATGCCTCCAGAAACGATCATAAATCCTGTTTGTAACCATGTTAGCGGATCTCTTAATTGCTTCAAATCTTCACTACTGTTTGCTACTGCCTGCGCAAGGAACAACACCTGTGGGCCGGTGGCTTTTTTCCATAGATCATGCAAATCATTTCCACCTTCCAATTGTTGACCAAAGCTGTATTCATCACCGGAAGGCAGGTGATGACGCTCATACAAAGGTGTTTCTTTT
>JBAQEN010000242.1:0-9344 GCA_049286765.1 Methylococcaceae bacterium | reverse complement strand
GATTTACGACATCACTCCAGCAGGCCTTACTTTTATTATCTAAACCCGGAGCCGCCACTAATGCAACCTCATCAATTGACTCAACCATTTTAAGGGCTTTTGGCAACTCCTCAGGAGATTTAACTCTGGCTACAAAACACCGCATTCCACCATTAAGAAAAAAACCGTATACTGCATGTGTTAACGCTCGGTGACCTGAATACTTGGGATCGTCCGCTGAAAATGAACCAAAATAATTTGTATATTCAGTAAAATTCGTACAAAGTCTCGTTTCGCACGGATCCACTTCAACTTTAAAAGTTTTAAGTATATAAGGTTTAAGCACATCCGCTACTGCGGGTGCACTTGAAGCACTTGGTGTTGGCTGCTTTTGTGCATCTTCAAGCTTTTGTTTTGCCTTTTCCCATGCCTCTTTTTTTTCTCCCTCCTTTTTCTTATTTGCATCCGATGGAGCCTGTGAGGACGCTGCAACGGCCGCATCATAATCACTATGTGCTGTTTTTTCAGCAGCTATCAGTCCATCAAGATTTCTAGGCTGCGTAGAAACACCTCCACCACTACCTTTAAGCTTATCTGTTACTGTCTTAAGATATGCTTTCTCCTGATCAGTTGCATCTTCTAAATTTAAACCTTTAGCTTTTTTAAAAGCATCGATTTTAAAAGCGATTTGCGCAGCCTTCGGATTATAATCTTCATTTCGTACCGGATACTCGATATCATCGTCTGAGATCACACCGATAAACGCCGCCGTACTTGTACCTACACCTGCTATGGGCTGCTGGGCGGATGGAATTTCCTCAACATATACACCAGGCGCACTGTAAGTTAATCTAGCCATAATTCTCACTCCTGCTATTTAATAAAGTTCCCCTCTTAATGAAGAGGGGGTTGATACTATTAGAATTTCATGAATACAAGACTTTCATTAAGACACCTACTGTTGGATACTCTCCCAAATTAAGAATTGATCAACACATCATCTTTCCGTCAGCCCTGGATTTTCTAACATATAGAAACGTGCAGATATCTCATAAATCTATTGACCTTTAACCTGATACTCCACGTGAGTATCGCCCGGGATTTTCAAAGATACAAGAGGCATTAACTTATAAGGGGTTATTATTTTTCCTTTTGTTTCATCCCTGACCGCGGGAAATATATCCCAGATAACAGCCACTTTTTTCTCATGCTGCGAGTCAGTACGAGTATCAAAACTCAAGGTGTATTGTCCAGCAGGCAGATCCAGAAAATAGAAAATGCCATCTACCCTAGTTTCGGTTCGATCAAATCGTTCATCAAGCTCAGCCCATTTTTTTTCAGCAGCGTTCGCTGCCGCCGAAACGCTTGCCTGGAATACTTCAGGCATATTGACAATATTAACTCTTACGCCACATGCCCTCTCACCACCCGCATCCAGTACCTGACCGCAGATTGCCACTTGATGCCGAATAACCTCCCAAGCACTCCATTTTTTCACGATGCAACTCCTTGCTCCATACGAATTTTTATTATCTTCTCGGTGACAAGCTCTACTTTCTCCGTATCTGCAGATGCTACCGACAAGGTAACCTGAAGATTCAAGGCCACCTTCGGTTTGCCTCCTAAAGCTTGCCAGAACTCCCCCAGACTTTGGAGGCGTCCGGGCTGAAGAGAAATGACGGGTAATGCAGGCTCTTGTTCCGCCAGTTCACCCTGCAACATATTTTTGGGAATGTGTTTGTAACGCAAAAGTACACGCATTACTTCGCCTAGTAGATGGTGCTCGTCTTCGCTTGGGACTTGGACGCTTTCACTTGGCCAGGCAGTGATCAAATAGGAAAAGTCTACTCGGACAGGAGCCGGGGTTCGTGTTACAGAACCGTCACTATGATAATCAAGAAATACTTCGTTACTTCGTAACTCTAGGTTCTCGCGTATGTCGTAAAGAAAAAAATCGATTGCCGGCAACATGACCGACTGGGGGGGGAATTGATCATCTGGCGTTGCAAAGCTTACTTGAACCTGATCTGCCAACGCAGAGGGCAATCCTTTATTTAGGAGTACACGAAGCGTTGAATCCAGATCATTGATCATTCCAATCTACCTGCAGTTTATTGTCTAATGGAATTTTTCGACTTAATAACTTTGCGTTGGTGACTCATCCAAATTGCTTGCACATTCTCACTAGTGTAATTTATTAACTAGATTGAAACGGCCTGTTTCTTTTTATACACCTATAGAATTCTTTTTTCAAGCAAATAATTTCAATTAAATTCGATGCATTTTGGTCATAATAAGGGGCAATAAACAACTCTAACTACAGATAATTATTTCTTGCTGTCGAAGCGTTAGCAAGGTAAAAGTCCAGATTTGTTGCTAACGCCAACACAGAGGGGGGCACGGCAAACCCTGAAAAATTCCACCACTGCTAATCTAGCAGTATAAGTGAACCAGGCAAGAAGTAAGCTAAATACCCATTTAAACAGGTATGCGGAGGTGGCACGAGTTTAAACAGGCAAAAAGGATAAGAACATGACGGCACCAGCCAAACAAGGTGAATTCAAATTGAAATTTATTTTAAAAAATGCTCCAAAGGATGATAGCTAAGCTTCGATATCTGGTTCGCCGGAGAATTTTGCAGGAAGTTCATTTGAATAGATTAATGCATTTGCCTTCCTTTTTGGATTTGTCCTAATAATCGAAGGCTTCAGGAGCAACGAAATGGATGTTGCAAGGGGCAAAATTTTTTCTCGTTACTCTAATTGCTAGCAACGGATCATAAAAAAGGCAGCTCATGGCTGCCTTTTTTATTTCATAAATTAAAGATAAAGAATGCTTACAACTTTTCTTTAATACGAGCCGCTTTACCTGTCAGGTCACGCAAGTAGTACAATTTAGCACGACGTACATCACCGCGACGCTTGACAGCAATTTCGCTGATCATAGGGCTATGAGTCTGAAAAACACGCTCAACGCCAGTGCCGTGTGAAATTTTTCTTACGGTGAAAGCAGAATTTAAGCCACGATTGCGTTTTGCAATCACAATGCCTTCAAAAGCCTGAATTCTTTCACGTTCACCTTCTTTTACTTTAACTTGGACAACAACCGTATCACCTGGATTAAATTCAGGAATCTGTCTTAGCTGTTCTTGTTCCAATACATCAATAATATTGCTCATTACCACACCCTATTCAACTTCACTTTTAAATTGTTGTAGCAGATATTCCTGGTCTGCACTTAACTTCTTTTTATTTAATAAATCAGGCCGCCTTTGCCACGTTCTGCCCAACGCCTGCATCATGCGCCAGCGGTCTATATTTGCATGATTGCCGCTTAATAATACATCCGGTACTGAACAACCTTCAATTTGTTCAGGTCTGGTAAAATGCGGATAATCCAGCAAGCCATCGGTATATGAGTCCTGGCGGGCCGACTCTTCATCGCCAAGAACCCCCGGCAATAAACGCGTTACCGCATCAATGACTATCAACGCGGCGAGTTCACCGCCACTGATAACATAGTCACCAACAGACCATTCATCGTTGCAATCCATCTCAACAAAGCGTTCATCAACGCCCTCATAACGCCCTGCAACTAATATCAATTGCGATACGTCAATCACTCCCGATAATAGGGACTGGGTGATTGGTTTGCCCTGCGGACTTAAATAAACCACTTTTGCGGTTTTGCTTCCTGCCTGTTTTGCGTCATTAACTGCATCGTGCAAGGGCTGGTACTTCATTACCATTCCAGGGCCGCCGCCGTAGGGACGATCATCAACTGTTCTGTGTTTGTCGTGCGTATAATCTCTGGGATTCCATGCTGACAAACTCACTATTTTCCGTTCGATCGCTCTGCCTGTTACGCCGTAACTTGCAGCTGCTGTCACCATTTCGGGAAATAATGTTACAACGTCAAAACGCATAATGAATAATTAAAATTCAGGATCCCAGTCGACAATAATTTTGCCGACATCCGTATCAATATTCATAATAGTCTGCTTCTGTAAAAACGGAATTACCCGTTCACGCTCTCCCTTGACGATCAGGACATCATTAGCTCCTGTTTCCAGCAGACTGTCAACCACACCTAACTGGACACCTAGAGTAGTTTCAACATGTAAACCAATCAAATCCGACCAGTAATATTCGCCTTCTGCTGTTTTCGGCAACTGCTCAGGCATTATGAAAATATCCCAACCCATTAGGCCTGCTGCCTGATTCCTGTCATCGATACCATCAAGTTGAGCGACTACCCCTTTTCCCTGTAGTTTGCCGTCAGTAACAGCTACCACTCTGGTTTCACTGTCTTTCTTCAGCATCCAGGGAGAATAATGCAGGATATTCCCTCGAGGATCCGTAAAGGAAAATACTTTAATCCATCCTTTTACGCCAAAAACGCCGGAGATTTTTCCAATGTTTAAATGCTGTTGCTTTGACAATAGTTTATTAAGCGGCTTTCAAGGCGTCTTTAATCAATCTTGCAACACGCTCGGAAGGCTGAGCGCCATTGGATTTCCAATATTCAACACGTTCATTATCCAAACGTAATTTTTCTTCATTGCCACGCGCCAATGGATTAAAAAAGCCGACACGCTCTATATACCGACCGTCACGGCCGCTTCTGCTATCTGTTACAACAACGTGGTAAAAAGGGCGATTCTTCGCGCCGCCTCTTGAAAGACGAATGGTTACCATCTAATTTCCTCAAAAAAACATTTAGTCATTGTTAATCGGCCTATTTTACGCGATTTTTTCTATAAGTGAAGAACAAATTTAGAAATATTCACTTGATTACTTTTATTTAATGTATAAACGCCTGTTAAAGCGACAAAATTTACCTTCTCATACTGCGGACATTACTTTTTATGCCGCGTATCATATTAGCCATGTTGCCCGTCTTGAACTTCTTCATCATTTTTTGCATCATCAAAAATTGTTTTAGCATGCGATTGACATCATGCAACTCCTGGCCGCAGCCCATGGCAATCCGTTTTTTGCGATTTCCTTTGATCAAGTCCGGGAAGCGCCTTTCCTGCATCGTCATTGAATTAATCACAGCAATTTGCCGCGCGAGCATCTTGTCATTGACTTTGTTTTTCATTTCGGAAGGAATAGCATTTATGCCGGGCAGTTTATCCAGCATGGAGCCGACCCCACCCATACGCTGCATTTCCTGTAATTGTTCACGAAAATCCTCCAGATCAAAGCCCTTGCCCTTTTGAATTTTTTTGACCAGTTTCTCAGCTTTCTCCTTGTCGACCTTCTGCTCTATTTCTTCAATTAAACCCAGCATATCGCCCATTCCCAATATACGGGATGCTATGCGGTCAGGATAGAAAGGCTCCAGGGCATTGGTCTTTTCACCGACACCAATGAACTTGATAGGCTTGCCGGTAATATGGCGAATAGATAGCGCGGCGCCGCCACGCGCATCGCCATCGGCTTTGGTCAGGATAACGCCAGTCAACGGCAGGGCATCATTAAAGGCTTTTGCAGTAATGGCGGCATCTTGCCCAGTCATACTGTCAACAACAAACAATGTCTCGACCGGATTGATTGCCGCATGCAATGCTTTAATTTCGTCCATCATTTCATCATCGATATGCAAACGGCCGGCAGTATCGATAATAATGACATCAAGGAACTTTTTCCTCGCAGCCTCAATTGCATTTTTGGCAATATCAACCGGCTGTTGCGACAAATCGCTGTCAAAAAAATCCAGATTAAGTTCATTCGCCAACATCTGCAACTGCTTAATAGCGGCAGGGCGATAAACGTCAGCGCTGACGACGCCGACTTTTTTCTTTTGATTTTCTTGCAGCCATCGGCCTAATTTAGCAACGGTAGTGGTTTTACCTGCGCCCTGCAAACCGGCCATTAAAACAATAGCGGGCGGTACCGCCTTGAGATTAAGTCCTTCATTCGCAGCGCCCATGACCTTAATCAGCTCAGCCTGGACCAGCTTAATCATGGCTTGGCCCGGTGACAGGCTGGTTTGCACTTCCTGCCCTAGAGCACCTTCTTTGACACGCTCAATAAAGTCCGTAACAACGGGCAAAGACACATCGGCTTCAAGCAAAGCCATACGCACTTCGCGCAGCGTTTCCTTGATATTATCTTCAGTCAGTCGGCCCTGACCCTTAAGTTTTTTAAGTGTATTACTTAATCGATCGGTTAAATTATCAAACATATCTACGTTTTTATTGTTTAATCTAAGGAAACTACCCGCGAGCACAAATGCGCTAGGACTATTTAATCTGATATATTACCATATCCAATATGACCTTTGCACTCGTTGCAATGTCTGAACAATTTTAACTTTGTTGATTGGATTAACGTGGCATTACCCGACACTTTTGACAGCTAACATATACAAGCCAATGAAAACCACTGCTCTCGCTACCCTGTCAATCTGTACCTACCTGGCAAGCACCCTGCTTATTATCCGTCAAATTGACCGGAGCCGTATTCAGCGCACAGTCCTTTACCTGGCATGGATAGCGGTTTGTACCCATCTTTTATACACAGCAATGGTTTTCCAGCAAAATGGTGGTTTTAACTTTGGTTTTTTTAGTACCAGCTCACTTGTTGCGATGATTGTTGCTTTGCTTTTATTAATAGCGGCGCTCAATAACCCCGTCGAAAAATTAGGTATCGCACTATTTCCTATTGCTGCCACGATGTTGGCTCTGGAGCAGAACTTTGCCGATAAAACACAAGCGCCATTGAGCTACAACTGGGCAATGAGCACTCATATACTGACTTCTATCATTGCCTTTAGCTTGTTAAACATCGCCGCTCTGCAAGCCATTTTACTAGCCATTCAGAATCAGCAATTAAAAAGCCATCCGCCCAAGCGTTTCATCCAATCACTGCCACCGCTACAAACGATGGAATCCTTGTTATTTCAAATGTTGGGTACCGGGCTTGTGTTCCTGACCATTTCATTAGTCAGCGGTTTTTTATTTATAGAAAATTTATTTGCACAGCACCTGGTACACAAAACCGTTTTATCGATACTGGCGTGGATAATATTTTCAGGCTTACTGGTGGGCCGAAGCCGTTATGGTTGGCGAGGGAAAGCTGCCATACAGTGGACTTTGATAGGCTTTGTATTGCTGTTACTGGCTTATTTTGGTAGTAAAATGGTATTGGAGCTTATTTTGCACAGATAGATGTGCTAATCTCAAATATTCAGTTAAATTATGATTTTGGACGTTAATAACGGATTATTTCTTTGGTGGCTTAAAAAGCAGTTGTTTCATATGACCCTTCTCATTAGGCTATGTAAGCGATTAACCAGCATAGTTAGCTCAAGAAGCCAGATGTTCGAAGGCGCACTTTAGCGTATCTCGTTACTTTGTTTGTAGTAATCTCTTTTGCTTAATTTCTCCCTGGGAAATAAGGAGAATTCCCCGAACTTTCAAACTTCCGATGAGTATTGGTCAAATGACTGAAAATCAGCAACATGTTATCATTGGACTTTTTAGCATCTGACACTTATGCCTGAAAATTATTCCCTAGACCGTGATTATTCACTTGATGCGTTAAAAGTCCCGCCTAATTCCATGCAGGCCGAGCAGTCGGTTTTGGGCGGTTTAATGCTGGATAATCAAACCTGGGATTCAATAGCCGACAAGGTTGTTGAAACTGATTTTTATCGCCGGAGCCACCAACTGATTTTCAGGACGATTGAAAAGCTTGCTGAAAATCAAATTCCGTTTGATGTTATTACACTATCGGATTCGCTGAAAGAAATCGGTGAGCTGGAAACTGTCGGCGGACTGCCTTATTTAATCATGTTGGCAAGAGATACACCCAGCGCTGCCAATATTGTCGCCTATGCCAATATTGTCAGAGATCGCTCGGTACTGCGGCAACTGATTCATATCGGGACTCAAATATCAAATTCTGCGTTTAATACAGAAGGCCGTGATACCACTGAACTGTTGGAGAACGCTGAGCAGCAGGTCTTTCAAATAGCGGAACAGCGGCAAAAAGGCCAGGGTGGTGGTTTTATACCCATTAAATCGTTATTGGCCAAAGCGGTTAATAAAATTGAAACGCTGTTTGAACAGGAAGGGGCTATTACCGGAGCCAGTACCGGATTTACTGATTTTGATGAATTAACATCAGGTTTGCAGCCAGCCGATTTAATTATAGTAGCGGGCAGACCGTCGATGGGCAAAACCACTATCGCGATGAATATGGCCGAGAATGTCGCCCTTAAAAGCGATAAACCGGTTGCGGTATTCAGTATGGAAATGCCGGGTGATTCGCTGGCGATGCGTATGATGTCTTCATTAGGCCGTATAGATCAGCATAAGGTCAGAACCGGCAAGCTGGAAGATGATGATTGGCCGCGCTTGACGTCGGCCATTAATTTACTGGCTGGCACGCATTTATTTATTGATGATACGCCCGCCTTAACACCCACTGAAGTACGTGCCCGAGCCAGACGGTTGGCGCGTGAACATGGTCAATTGGGCTTGATTGTTGTGGATTATTTACAGCTTATGCAGTCGCCTGCCAGTGGCGAAAATCGGGTCCAGCAAATTTCTGATATATCCAGAGGCTTAAAGGCATTGGCCAAAGAATTGAATGTTCCTGTTGTGGCGTTATCTCAGCTTAATCGTAATCTTGAACAACGCCCGAACAAACGCCCGGTGATGTCCGATTTGCGCGATTCGGGCGCAATTGAACAGGATGCTGATTTGATTGTGTTCGTTTACCGGGACGAAGTTTATAACGAAGACAGTCCCGATAAAGGCATGGCCGAGATCATTATCGGCAAGCAGCGTAATGGCCCGCTGGGAACGGTCAGGCTTACCTTTCTGGGGCAATATACGCGATTTGAAAATCACGCCGGAACTCGATATAACGCTGGAGATTATGAATGATACCGGCAGCCTATGCAGTGCTTGATTTAAATGCTGCCGAGCATAATTTGCAAATGGTTCGTCGTTACGCGCCGGAGGCGAAGATCATGGCGGTTATCAAGGCGAATGGTTATGGGCATGGTTTGCTGCGTATTGCCGAAGCCTTGCAAAATGTCGATGCTTTTGCCGTGGCGAGGGTTGATGAAGGTATTCGTTTGCGCAAGGCGGGGATAAAAAACAGGATTGCCGTTTTAGAGGGTTTTACCTGCGCCGAAGAATTAGACGAATTGGTTAATTATCGATTAGATGCATTGGTGCATTCTTTTACCCAGCTGGAAATTTTTGAAAGTAGAACAGAGCAAGGGACTTGTGCAATCTGGTTAAAACTTGATACCGGTATGAACCGCCTGGGTTTTAAAGCCAAGGAGTTTAACGCGGTTTATCAACGATTAATCCGGTGCGCCATCATCGAACAACCTATTGG
>JBAQEN010000241.1:0-5688 GCA_049286765.1 Methylococcaceae bacterium | reverse complement strand
TGTGGCGGACTCTAAATGGTCAGTTTTCAATCGGCGCCAACAGCGGACAACTCAAAGTCGACATAGGGGCGCGAAAAAGAACCGAATAGGGCGAGCGATCTAGGACGCAGTTGACTTGATTTGCCATTAGATATCAGTACCTTATTGGAGGAAACGGGGATTCAGCACGAACAAGCTGGAAATGGTTCTCGCAAGGATTTGACGTCATGTGATGGTTTCGTATTTTGATTATGTTATCCCTGGCGTTCGAGCATTTTCAGGACAACCGCTCTCTGCGATACGGCACAATGTACGATAAACCCGGATACTTTATTTGTCTTAACAAATAAACTTAAGGAGCTTGACAATGACTAACGAGGAAGAGTAGAAATTAAACTTCCGCTTCGTTACGCTCCGTTGGAGCAGAGCAGTAACCTTAACTGGATACGCAGGCTAACCGATAATCCGGTGACTTTTCAAACAACCGAGGAGGAAACGATTATGAGTAAAAAAGACGACATCGATTTGCGAAAAAATGAAGAGCCAGCAAAAAGAAAGACTGTCGACGCTGCGAAAGACCTCATATTGATTACCGGTATCGGCGGCTTCCTCGGGCTTTCACTCAGCAAAGCACTGGCACAGGATTACGGTGTCATTGGTTTGGATCGGGAATCCGAATGTTCAAAGTATCCGGATTGTGTTCCCTGCGATCTAACCTCGGACAGCTCAGTCAGGAAGGCCATGGACGAATTGCGAAAGCGCTTTGGCAAGCGTTTCATCTCGGTCATACACTTGTCCGGCTACTATGATTTCACCGGTGAGCCCAATCCGCTGTATGAGGAAGTCAATGTCAAAGGCACCCGCCGCTTGCTGAAGGCACTGCAAGACTTCGAGATCGAACAGTTCATCTATGCCAGCACGATGCTCGTTCACGCCCCCACCGAGCCCGGCGTACCCATTACCGAAGATTGGCCGCTACAGCCCAAATGGGCCTATCCACAATCAAAACTTGAGACGGAAGCAGTCGTTAAAAACGAGCATGGCGCCATTCACTATGTGTTGCCTCGCATCGCGGGCGTATATACGGATCATGTCCAACCCCCCACGCTGGCGCATCAGATACAGCGGATCTACGAACGCCAGTTTTCCAGCCGCGTGTTCGCCGGCACTATCTCCCACGGCCAGTCGTTTATTCACATCGACGACCTGCTTGATGCTATCACTCGTATAGTCCGGTTTCGTAATGAGTTACCGGCTGAAACTGCACTGCTTCTGGGCGAGCCATCGACGATGGGTTATGAGGCCCTGCAAAACGAACTTGGCTTTTTAATCCACGGCGAAACATGGGCGACAGAAACGTTGCCGAAAATCCTGGCCAAGACCGGCGCCCATTTGCAGCATCAAATGGAGATTGTCATTCCGGATTCTATTGATAAGGGCGAAAAACCTTTTATCAAACCGTTTATGGTTGACCTGGCTGATGATCACTATGAACTGGATATCTCCAGGGCTCGGAAGCTGTTGGATTGGGAACCCAAACATTCGCTGCGCGATGCTTTGCCGGCGATTATAAAAGAGCTTAAGGCCGATCCCTTGAGCTGGTATAAGCGCAATAAACTTACGCCGGCCGAATGGATAGAGACGATGAGCGCACAATCCGAGCCCGCCGACCAGTTCCTGGAGGCCTATAACCAATCCATGCGCGACGAACGCAGGCAAAACCTCTGGGCACATTTTCTCAATATGAGCCTGGGCACCTGGTTGATGACTAGCCCGCCCATCCTGGGTTATCAAGATCAGGCGATGGTAGTCAACGATCTGATCAGCGGCGCTTTGGTGTTTTTATTGGCAGCGCTATCGCTGTCGCGGACGATGGCGTGGGCGCGCATTGCCAATGCGGCGGTGGGGCTGTGGCTGTTATTCGCCCCCCTGATCTTCTGGACGCCAAGCGCTGCGGCTTATCTCAATGATACTTTGGTAGGTTCCCTGGTGATCGGCTTCGCGCTTCTGACACGCCCCATTCCCGGCGTCGGTCTTATGGCAAGTATGACCGGCCCCGACATCCCGCCCGGATGGGACTACAGCCCGTCGTCGTGGACGCAGCGTATACCGATCATCTTCCTGGCTTTTATTGGCCTCTATGTCTCCCGCTATCTTGCCGCCTATCAGTTGGGACATATTGAGAACGCATGGGATTTCTATTTCGGCGATGGCACCGAGCGGATCATCACGTCTGATGTTTCAAAGGCCTGGCCCGTTCCTGACGCCGGCCTCGGCGCCGTGACCTATGTGCTGGAGATACTCACCGGCATCATAGGCGGGCGTAATCGCTGGCGCACGATGCCGTGGCTGGTGATCCTGTTTGGCGTGATGATCGTGCCCTTGGGCGCCGTCAGTATCTTCTTCATCATCATCCAGCCCATTCTGATTGGAACCTGGTGCACACTCTGTCTGTTTGCTGCGGCGGCGATGCTGATCCAGATTCCTTATTCTGTTGACGAACTGGTTGCCACCGGCCAATTTCTGGCGGAACGCCGGCGCAACGGTAAGTCGGTAATCCTGGCTTTCTTGCGTGGCGACACCATGGAAGGCGGCCGCAAAATGGAGCCTGAAGATTTTGAGGGATCGCCCTGGGCTATATTCAAGGACATGCTCGGAGGCGGCGTCAATTTACCCTGGTCGCTGGTTTTTAGCGTGGCCATCGGGGTTTGGTTGATGTGCACCCGGCTGATTTTTGCCACCCAAGGCGCGCAAGCGAACAGCGACCATTTAATCGGCGCCCTGGTCATTACAATTTCTATTACGGCTTTTGCGGAATCCGCTCGTCCGGCGCGTTTTGTCAATATGCTGCTTGCTGTTCCCCTGATGGCCGCACCCTGGATGCTCGACGGCGGAAGCCTTGGCGCTGATTGGGCGGGAGTCTTGGCGGGTTTGCTGCTAATCCTTTCGAGCATTCCCCGAGGCAAGATCGAGCACCACTACGGGAACTGGAGCCGGTATCTGGTTTAAGTTGAAAACGCCATCGATTGTTCAGGAAATCCAAGGATAATATTTCCGCATCTTACAGCGATTGTATGCTAAACACCGGGCAATTTTAGTTGCAACTAATCTGCTTGCGAAGGTCACTGGTTCTGTGCCAATATTCGTTAAAGTTTCCGGGTCGTGGGGGACAGATCTTTATTTCAATTCTATTGTTGGTTATTGGAGAGCGAAGGTCCTTAAGATGAATACCGAAGCCATTCTTGCCGCTAATCTGCTCCCTTTAATCATTTATTTCGGAGCGGTACTTTTCATCACCGCAGTCATGCTCGGAGGCGCCTATTTTTTGGGGCAAAGACACAGCGCTAAAGCGGCCGATGAACCTTTTGAATCCGGCATCGTTCCGACCGGTGACGTTCATATTCGCTTTTCTGTGCAATTTTATCTGCTCGCCATTTTTTTTGTTATTTTCGATATGGAAACCGTATTTCTGTTTGCCTGGTCGGTAGCATTAAAGGAAGCCGGCTGGCCAGGTTTTATCGAAGCACTGAGCTTCATCGGCGTGTTGATCGCTACGCTGATTTACCTGGGTTCTATTGGTGCTCTCGATTGGCGTACCCGCAGGCAGCGCAGCGACATATCCAACAAGAGATACTAGGGGAAGTTTATGAACTGGAATCTGACCCGAGCAGAGCATGATCCCGCCCCGAAGCCGGGGCAACAGTCGTATGAAGAAGCGCTGCGCCGCAATTTTCTGTTCGCCAGGCTGGAAGATATGGTCGCCTGGGGACAATCCCATTCCGTCTGGCCTTTTAACTTCGGCCTGTCTTGCTGTTATGTGGAGATGGCGACTGCATTCACCAGCCGTCATGATATTGCCCGTTTCGGTTCTGAAGTCATCAGGGCATCGCCGCGTCAGGCTGATCTGATCATTATTTCAGGCACCGTTTTCCGGAAAATGGCGCCGGTGGTCAAGCGCCTCTACGATCAGTTGCTTGAACCGCGCTGGGTTATATCCATGGGTTCCTGCGCCAACTCCGGCGGCATGTATGATATTTACAGCGTCGTGCAGGGAGTGGACAAGTTTTTACCGGTGGATGTTTATGTGCCGGGCTGCCCACCCAGGCCGGAGGCATTGCTGCAAGGATTGATGCTGCTGCAGAACTCGATAGGCAAGGAAAGGCGTCCGTTAAGCTGGGTCGCGGGGGATCAAACTGTCATCAAGCCGGCAAGCAAACCCAGTTACCGCGATTTACTGACGGAAGAAAGAATGCATACCCTGCAGTTGAGAAGTCCCGATGAGACATAAGCCGATCCGAAACAGTGTGGCGGATGAATGGGGAGGTGCACATTGGCAAACAGTGCAGGCATAACCGGTATTCCTGCCGTCGCGCCGCAGATTGTGCGCGAACTGACAGAACGAATCGGCCTGAATGACTTTACCATTCAGCCGACCCGCGATGGCATAACTACTCTCTGGATTCTTAAACAAAACCTGCGCGCCACTCTCCTCTATTTAAAATCACAGTCAGCTTCTCCCTATCCTTTGCTTTTCGACCTGACGGCCGTCGACGAGCGCCGGCGCACTCACCGGCAAGGTCTCCCTGACAGCGAATTTACCGTTGTCTATCATCTGCTTTCATTTGACTGTAACGAGGATATCCGTCTCAAGGTTGCCTTGAGCGAAACCACTTTATCCCTCCCGACTATCAGCGATATCTGGCCTTCGGCCAATTGGTATGAGCGCGAAGTATGGGATATGTTCGGCATCGTCTTTGAGGGCCACCCGCATCTCAGGCGCATCATTATGCCGCCAACCTGGCAGGGACATCCGCTGCGCAAGGATCATTATGCCCGTGCCACCGAAATGGAGCCCTTTAGCCTTCCCGACGAGCGTCAGGAAATCGAACAGGACGCCTTGCGTTTCGTGCCCGAGGATTGGGGTATGCGCAGACAAAGCGAAGACAGCAATTTCATGTTTCTGAATATGGGCCCCAATCATCCCAGTGTGCATGGCGCATTCCGTATAGCCTTGCAACTGGACGGAGAAGAGATCATAGATGCGCTGCCCGACATTGGTTATCACCACCGCGGCGCTGAAAAAATGGGCGAACGGCAGTCCTGGCACACTTATATTCCTTACACCGACCGGATCGATTATCTGGGCGGTTCCATGAACAATCTGCCTTATGTGCTTGCCGTGGAGCAACTGGCGGGCATCCAGGTTCCGGAACGGGCTCAGGTGATCCGCGTGATGATCAGCGAATTTTACCGTCTTGCCAGCCATCTGTTGTTTTACGGCACCTTCGCCCAGGACGTGGGGCCAATGTCGCCGATCTTTTATATGTTTATTGATCGCGAAAAGGTATTCGATATTATGGAATCGATTTCCGGCGCCCGCATGCATTCCAGTTACTTTCGCATCGGCGGTGTCGCTATGGATTTGCCTCGGGGCTGGGACAAGCGAATACGTGAGTTTGTCGGCTATTTGCCCGCCCGGCTGGATCATTATGACAAGATGGTGATGCACAACAGCACACTCAAGCGCCGGACTCAGGGTATTGGCGCATATACCACCAGGGAAGCCATCGACTGGAGCGCAACCGGGGCGAACCTGCGGGCCACCGGCTTTGCATGGGATTACCGCAAAGCGCGTCCTTATTCGGGCTATGAGAATTACGAGTTCGAAATACCCACAGGAACTCACGGCGATTGTTACGATCGCTGCGC
>JBAQEN010000240.1:0-7524 GCA_049286765.1 Methylococcaceae bacterium | reverse complement strand
GAACACGAACTGTTCAACAATCGCGTGTCATTACAAACAATCCGAGGCTACGACAAGGCCGCCGGACACATCATTGAAATACTCACGGCAAAGCTGGGCTTAACGCCAACAAATATACCATTGCTGCTCACCGCCTTGAAGCTGCAGGGCCGCAAACCTAACGACTATTCATCAAAGTTGAATATCAACCTGGATCCTGATATGCGTGCCGATATTGCCGCGAAGTATATCTACAGCCATTTACTAAAGGCCATTAAAGATAATGAGCAAGGCACGATTGCCGATACCGACAGCGAATTTTTGCATGACTTCAGAGTCGCAGTCCGCAGAACCCGCGCGGGATTGAGACAGCTTAAAGGCGTATTACCTAGTCAAATCAGCTCATACTATACTGAATTTTTTTCCTGGCTTGGACAAATCACAAGTTCTACCCGGGATTTGGATGTTTATCTGTTAAATTTTGCACAGTACAAAAACAGCCTGCCGGCTTCAATCCGCGATGACCTTAACCCGCTCTATGAGTTTCTTCTTGCCAAACAGCATAAAGCGCAGAAGCAACTGGCAAAAAAATTGCGCTCCGCCAAATACTTATCTCCAATATCTGAATGGGAGCAGTACCTTAAAGCGCAAGCCCCGCTAAAACCGGTTGAGCCCAATGCAAATCTGACCATTAAGCATCTTGCTAATCGAAGAATATGGAAAAATTATAAACGCGTGCTGCAGGAAGGCAACGCAATTACCGAACATTCACCGTCTGAAGCTTTACATGAACTAAGAAAATCCTGTAAAAAATTACGCTACTTACTGGAATTTTTCCAAAATCTTTATCCTGAAGATCAAATAAAACACTTCATTAAAAACCTGAAAGGACTACAGGAAGTTTTAGGCAGTTTTCAGGACTTATCAGTTCAGGAGAGCACACTAAAATTGTTCAGCGAAGAAATGCTGAACAACCACATACATGCCAACACTTTCTTAGCCATGGGCGTATTAATCCAGAATCTGGATAAGCTCAGAAGCAGCGTTCGCCAAGACTTTTCATCAAAATTTGCAACCTTCAAGCACGAAGAAAACCAATCTGCGTTCAAATCTCTGTTAGCGTCTAAAGACTAGTACAGCGATCCCTAAATACCATGAAGTATTGTCAGGCTTACAGCTAATTGGCGTAATCCGGGGCGCCATTTCGCTTCTCATACTGAGTATGTAGCACTAAAATCAAAAACTTAAGGAAATTTCCATGATCACTACAAAAATTTTGCAACAGCTTGCCGAAAACCACGGAACACCGTTGTTCGTGATAGATCATGACGAACTGCGGAGCAATTATGCGATTTTCAAAAAATTTCTACCCCGTGTCCAAGCCTATTACGCGATCAAGGCAAATCCGGACCCTGCCATAGTAAAGACGCTGCTCGACGCCGGAGCCAGTTTTGATATATCGTCAATGGCAGAATTCCGAGTAGTTTACGAAAACATAAAGGATATGCCGGCTAAGGAGCGGTATGAGTGGATCGGGGAAAATATCATTTATGCGAACCCGATCAAGGCAAACGAGACGCTGATGGAGCTTGACAGGTACAAACCGCTGGCCACCTTCGACAACCGTGATGAAATCCTCAAGATCAAAGAATTTGCCCCCAACTCCGGGCTTGTGCTCCGCCTCAGGGTTTCCAACGCCGGAGCCATGGTGGAACTCTCTTCAAAATTCGGCGCGGAGCCTAAAGAAGCGGTCGACATGATTTTGGAAGCCGAAAAGGAGGGGCTTACCGTCGAGGGGCTAAGCTTCCATGTCGGGAGCCAGACGACCAATTTCGAGAACTACGTGCAGGCCATCGATCTTGCGGCGCTTATATTCAGGGAAGCTAGGGAGCGCGGTTATGAAAAGATGAATTTACTGGATATCGGCGGGGGTTTTCCGGCTCCCTACGATGCCTCAGTAAAGCCTTTCAGCGAATTGGCAAAGAGGATAAATGCTGAATTAGACAGGCTCTTTCCACCAGAAATAAAAATTATTGCCGAGCCCGGGCGATTCTTAGTTGCGACCGCAGGAACAGCGGTGTCAAAGATCATCGGCAAGGCGGTACGGCACGGAAAACTATGCTATTACGTCGATGACGGAATCTATCATACCTTTTCGGGAATAATCTTCGACCACTGCCGATATCACTTGGACGCTTTCAAAAAAGGGCCGTCCCAGATTTGCACTGTGTTCGGTCCCACCTGTGACGGGCTGGACGTTATTTCGATGACGGAAGAGCTCCCCTCCAACCTGGAGCGTGACGATCTCCTCTACAGCAGAAACATCGGCGCCTATAGCGGAGCGACATCCACCTATTTCAACGGTTTTCCGCCGGCCAAGGTTGTCCATATCAACCGCTGACCTGCTTATCACATGGGTGCTCAGCAAAGCAAAGGCTGTCTGAATAGGGGCAGCCTTCTCAAACTGTAAAATTGGGCAATAGGCCTACTTCTTTTTCTTTTTGCGAGATTTTTTCAATTTTCCTGAATCCCGTTTATTCTTCGAATGCTTTAACTTGGTTTTGCGGGGAGAGAGTGCAACCATCAGATTCGCTGCAGAAATCGTGACCGTCGCCGTCGGCTCCGGATTAAGCTCCTCGTAACATTTCTTATGGCCCGAGACCTGATAGATCAGCAGCTCGCGCTTTTCTTCCTCCTTCACAACCCTGTGGGATAGCGGATCGGCTGAAGATTCTTACAAATCTGAAAAAATAAGATGCCTAAATACGAAAATAATTTTTTTCTTAAAATCTCTTTTCGTCATCAAACTTTCACATATCTTGAGTACTCTCAGTCTATTATGAATGAGGTAATTGTTCAGCTTATTGTCTTTCTTACAAAGAAAGGGATATTAGCGAGTGAACCGTTACGAATAAAGTTGTTTTGTAATACAGACTGGTCACATGGTAGCTACGAATAGATTCAATCATGACCCCTACGAAGATATTCTGAAACAGATTCTCGCAGAGGTTTCCCAGTTGCGCCAAAAAATTGAAATCAATGCTACTCAGCGCCTGCAAAAATACCAGGACAATTATCATTGCGGAAATTTTTCAAAAAGCGCCTTTAATCTTGCGCATTACCTGGCCATGCGGCAATTTGATCTGCGTCATTTACAGGACCGCCTGGCTCAGGCCGGATTATCTTCTCTGGGTAGAGCTGAAGCATCGGTATTATCGACGCTGGATTCGTTGATAGATGTATTGAAGCGGGCAACAGACAAACACTATCTGCCAGGTGACCCCCCCCCAGCGAATATGGATTTAACCGGGGTCAGCAACTGCTGCAGCAACATACTATCGAATTATTCGGGCCCTTTCATGAGCTCGGTAGAGCGCATGTGATGGTGACATTGCCTACCGAAGCCGCCTGGAATTACACGCTGGTAAGTTCATTGCTGGGAAAGGGCATGACCTGTGCCCGTATCAATTGTGCACACGATGGGCCAGTTATCTGGCAGGGAATGATAGGAAATGTCCGCCGCGCAGAAACTGAAATGGGCCGTTCCTGCCGTATTTTTATGGATCTTGCAGGGCACAAGATTCGCACGGGTCCCATTGCACTGGGGCCATCGATTCATCACATCCGCGTACAGAAAGACCGGACCGGTAAGGTCGTAGCTCCAGGGTATCTGATTTTAACAAGCAACCCTGAAAGCCCGTCTGCTGATAGTTCATTATTCAGAGTGTCCATCCCAAAGTTGCTTCATAAGAAGCTTGCGCCAGGAATATACTTAGGGTTTATTGCCAGCCAAAACAAGCAGCGTTACTTGAAAGTAGAAAAAGCGCTTTCTGACACGGATTGGCTGGTGAGTTGTGACAAAACAGCTTACCTTGTTCCAGGATGTACATTAACGCTGACAATGGGTCAACAGACAGATCAACCCAAATCTGCTGATCAATTTACTTTGGGAGTATTTTCCGGTGAACCTCTGGATATCCGGGTATTTAAAAACCAACAACTGTTGTTAACTACCGGTGAAATCAACGGTAAACCTGCTGAATATGATGAGCAGACCTTGATTCATCCAGCTCAAATTGGTTGTACGCTGTCATCGGCCATAGAAAAACTTGAACCAGGTCAACAGGTGTGGATTGATGATGGCAAACTGGGTGCGATCGTTGAAGCAGTAACCGGGCAGGGTGCGCTGTTGCGCGTAACAGAGGCAAAGGCCAGGGGCGTTCGTATACAAAGTGACAAAGGGATTAATTTTCCGGGAGCCGATTTTAATTTGCCCGCGCTCACTCAGAAAGATTTAACCGATCTGGACTTTGTTTGTGTGCATGCCGATTTGGTCGGTTTTTCATTTGTAGAAACGCTGGCAGGCATGGAGGATTTGATGTCCGAACTGGCAAAACGTAATGCATCAGAACTGCCCATTATCGCTAAAATCGAAACGAATCGCGCCGTAAAAAATCTTCCCGATATTATATTGGGGACCATTGGCCGGCATAACCTCGGTATCATGATCGCCAGGGGTGATTTAGCCGTGGAATTAGGCAGCGCCAGGCTCGCTGAAATCCAGGAAGAGCTCCTGTGGTTATGTGAAGCGGCTCATGTTCCTGTCATCTGGGCGACCCAGGTACTTGAATCCATCGCCAAAAAAGGCACCCGGTCAAGGCCAGAATTTACCGATGCGGCCATGGCGGTCAGGGCGGAATGTGTCATGTTGAATAAAGGCCCCTATATACTCGATGCCATTGAAGCTCTGGTGAATGTTATGGTTCGCATGCGCGAGCATCAAAGGAAAAAATTCTCCCGTTTGCGGGCTTTGCACTGGTAATCTTCTGTATTCTGCTTGCCGCTGGAGTGAATCGGGGTTTTTGATTTAACACCGCTTACAAGCTCCATTCAAATAATCAACAAACATGACCATCCAAAAAAAACAAACATTAATCCCTGAGCCTGAATCTCAGCATTTTGATCTTAAAGCTCCCGAATGGTATTTAAACCGTGAATTAACCTGGCTGGAATTTAATAAACGGGTTTTATGGGAAGCCGAAGATGAGCGCACGCCATTATTGGAGCGGGTTAAGTTTATTGCCATTGTCAGCTCCAATCTGGATGAATTTTTTATGAAACGGATAGGAGGACTCAAGCAACAGGTCGGCGCGGGGATCAGCGAGTTAAGTGTAGATGGACGCAGTCCACAGCAGCAAATTACCGAATGTTATGCCGTTGTGCGTGAGCTTGAAGCCAAAAAACAAATGCTTTGGACGCAAATTATTGATTTGCTTCAGCAACAGGAAATTCGCATCTTACCGTTTCTTGAGCTTGCTAAAGATCAGCAGCAAGTCATGCGAGAACACTATATTCAAAACATTTTTCCTCTGGTAACGCCACAGGCGATTGATCCGGCCCATCCGTTCCCATTTATCTCCAACCTGTCCCTGAATTTACTAACCGGCGTTTGCCGTGCGGAAACTGATGATATGACTTTGGTGCGCATTAAAGTACCGGTCAGTTCCAGCGTGCCACGCTTTATCCAGGTCGGTGGTGAGCAACTTTATGTCGCTCTGGGAGATTTGATTGCGAATAATCTGGACTTGCTCTTTCCCGGCATGAAGATAGCTTTCTGTGATCTGTTCCGGGTGACGCGTAATGCTATCACTGAACAGGATGAAGAGCAGGCCGACGACCTTTTGCAAATGATCGAATCAGAATTGCGCGAACGTAAATTTGCTCCGGTCATTCGACTGGAAGTTGCCGCAACGATGGGAAAATTGCAAAGCGGCAGGCTGGCTGCTGAATTGGGACTTAATGAAGAGCAGGATGTTTTTGTAGTTGATCAACGCATGGCAATGACTGATCTGTTTCAGATTGCCGGCATTCCCAGAGCCGATTTGCTCGATCCGCCTCACCATCCCTGTGATCACCCAAAACTGGCGGGTGTTCCGAATATTTTCCATGCGATTCGTGACCAAGGCACAATTTTATTACAACACCCCTATGAATCATTTGTTACTACCGTCGAGCGGTTTGTTAAAGAAGCCAGCCGCGATCCGAATGTGCAAGCGATTAAAATGACGCTTTATCGGACCTCAGCGGGCACCAAGATAGTTCAGTACCTGATCGATGCAGCATTTAATGGAAAACAGGTTGCGGTCGTCGTTGAGTTGAAAGCTCGTTTTGATGAATCAGCCAATATTCAATGGGCACATCGTATGGAGAGCGCCGGTATTCATGTAACTTATGGTGTGGTTGGATTAAAAACCCACAGTAAAGTGATTTACGTCGTCAGACAGGATTATAACGGCCTGCGCCGCTATGCGCATATCGGCACAGGTAATTACCATGCCGGAACAGCGCGGCTTTATACCGATCTGGGCATTCTGACTTGCGATAAAAAAATAGGCCGAGAATTAACTGAATTATTCAATTACCTGACTACAGGCCTCGTACCCAAGCGTAACTATCAAAATTTGCTCATTGCACCCAACAAGCTGAAGTCAAAACTCCTGGAAAAAATCGACCGTGAAATCAGTAAACATACTGCAAATTCAGCCGGTTTAATCCAGTTCAAAATGAATGCCCTGGAAGATGTAGACATCACAGCAGCGCTTTATCGAGCGGCACAGGCTGGCGTAAAGATTGATTTGATTATTCGTGATACTTGCCGATTAAGGCCCGGTATTGCCGGGTTATCTGATAACGTGCGCGTTATCAGTATCGTTGGACGTTTTTTAGAACATTCCCGCATATTCTATTTTCAAAACGGTGGCGAGGAAGAATACTTTATCGGCTCGGCCGATTGTATGAAACGTAATCTGGAGAGTCGTGTAGAAGTAGTCACACCGGTGCAAAAACCTGAACTACAGGCGGTCTTGCGGCAAATAGTAAATGTGCAACTGACCAATCAGCGTAGTGTTTGGGAAATGCAGTCTGACGGTCAATATAGCCAGTTGCGGCCTAAAGATGAGCAGTTAGGGGTTCAGGAAACGTTGATTAAATTAGCTAATAATCGTTTTGATGAAGCAAATGCCAGCAAATCCCATAAAAAAGTTAAAAAGAAACCTGGTGCTAACAGAAATACCGGCTGAAACAAGCCGGTGTTTCCATACCGCAAACCCTTCAGGCCATAAATTAACTATCTTTCAGAATTAAATAATGCCCACTAACAAATACGTTGTTAGCACGTTCAAATCATCAATCACTCAAGTCCCTGAACAGGGTATGAAACAACATGATTTTATTAATGATTTCAAGCAATATTATGTCCATTTACTGGGCAGGGATGAAAACTGCCGCTCGCCTTTTTATGCGGGCGAAGCTTTATCGCTCGCGATTCGTGACCGCTTGATCGAGCGCTGGAAGGAAACCCACCAAATCTATAAAAACAATGACTGCAGACGGGGTTATTATCTGTCTATGGAATTTCTTATGGGACGCACTTTAAGCAATGCCATGCTTAATCTGGGGGTAACCGATACGGTGACTCAGGCTATGTATGATCTCGGTATTGAAATTGAAGAGCTGATCAGTAGTGAGGAGGATGCTGGTTTGGGT
>JBAQEN010000239.1:0-2648 GCA_049286765.1 Methylococcaceae bacterium | reverse complement strand
AAGATAATGCAATGGTTACAGTGGATGGCGTGGTTTTTTATCAGGTCATGGATGCGGCCAAAGCCGCTTATGAAGTCAGCAATCTGGATTGGGCGATTTTAAATCTGGTAATGACCAATATTCGTACCGTCATGGGCTCGATGGATCTGGATGAGTTGTTGTCCCGCCGGGATGACATCAATGCCAGACTGCTTACCGTTGTAGACGATGCAACAACGCCCTGGGGAATAAAAGCAACCCGGATTGAAATCAAGGATATTGCTCCGCCCAAAGATCTGGTTGAAGCGATGGGCAGACAAATGAAAGCCGAGCGTTTAAAACGCGCATCTATTCTGGAGGCTGAAGGTTTACGGCAATCCGAGATTTTACGTGCAGAAGGCGCTCAACAGGCAGCCATTTTGGACGCAGAAGGCCGTAAGGAAGCCGCTTACCGGGATGCTGATGCACGCGAACGCCTGGCTCAGGCTGAAGCCAGGGCGACATTAATGGTGTCGGAAGCGATAGGCAAAGGAGATATACAGGCCATTAACTATTTTGTCGCGCAAAAATACATAGAGGCCTTAAAAGGCATCGCATCGGCAGAAAACAGCAAGCTGATTTTTATGCCGCTGGAAGCCTCCGGTGTCATTGGCGCTCTGGGCGGCATTACCGAGCTGGCAAAAGAAGCCCTAAGCAAAAAGAGCTAAATTTATGACTGAAATGGTATTTGTTTTTTGGTATTGGTGGGTGTTAGCCCTTGCTTTTCTGGTTATAGAAATACTGGCGCCCGGTTTTTTCTTTTTGTGGATGGCAGTATCCGGATTTATAACGGGTGTCATGGTATGGCTAATACCCTCAGTCAGCATGAATGTGCAGATTTTTGTTTTTTCGGTATTATCGGTGATTACCATCACCGCGTGGCGGTTTTATGGAAAAAAGCACCCTATAGAAACAGATCAGCCATTGTTAAACAAGCGTGGCGCTCAATATATAGGCAGGGTTTTCAACCTGTATGAAGCTATTGAAAATGGGCAGGGAAAAATAAAAGTGGATGATTCCATCTGGAAGGTTCATGGCGAAGATTGTGATATTAATACCAAAGTGAAAGTAATCGCCAGCCGCGGGACTGTGTTTGATGTAGAAAAGATTGATTAGATTTAAGCTGAGTATCAGGAATATTTTCCCTGTTTTTATAGATTATTGAAGTCTTTATAACTAAAATGAATAAGTATATAATAATATATCATTAAATGTTTTTCTATTTCCCCGGTATAGTACAGGCTTTTTATATACATCAACCAAATGTTAGCTTTTATTAATTCTGCCTATACTTTTTCCGGCTTTGCTGTAGGGTTGTTAGTAGGACTTACCGGTGTAGGCGGCGGCTCATTGATGACGCCGTTGCTGGTATTCCTGTTTGGATTTAAACCTGCTGTTGCGGTGGGGACAGACCTTTTGTTTGCCGCAATCACCAAAATCGGCGGCGTGTGGGTGCATCACGGCAAGCATGGATCAGTAGATTGGAAAATCGTTGGCTGGCTGGCGATGGGTAGTTTACCTTTTGCTGTAATCACATTGTTCATACTTAAACACTTAAGCTCAATCGGCAAAGAAACATCGGGGGCCATTACCTTTACGTTGGGTATTGCTTTAGTTTTGACCGCCAGTTCGCTATTAGTTCGTAGCATATTATTGAATAAGGCCGCAAAACTTAAGCCTATTGATGATGAGCATAGCAATAGCGCAAATGCCGCACGTTTCAAGTATTTGCAAATTCCCGCCACGGTACTCATCGGTGCGGTTCTGGGAGTGCTGGTGACGCTGTCTTCTGTCGGTGCGGGTGCGCTGGGTACGGTTGCATTGTTATTTCTCTACCCTAGAATGACGACGCTGAAAATTGTCGGTACCGATTTGGCTCATGCGATTCCGCTGACTGCTGTTGCCGGACTCGGTCATCTAAGCTTGGGTAATGTCAATGTGGTTTTATTAGGTAGCTTGCTGATAGGATCTTTGCCGGGTATTTGGGTTGGTAGCCATCTGAGCGCAAAGATTCCCGAAAGATTTTTACGTCCGGTTCTGGCATCCATTCTGATGCTAATCGGCCTCAAGTTTGTCATGCAATAACGTTGTGAATCACACAAGTACAGCACTGGGCCAGTCTTTCCAGTGAGCCTGGCTCTGGTTTACATTACAAGAATGCTGAGGGAATCCCGGGTAATGGCTTAAATCTTAAATAACGCAACCCGCTTACTGAGTATTTTTAAATCGTCTGAAGTTGCGTTTTTACCGTAACGCAGTTTTATAAATACCCCAGTGATTTGATCTATATCCGCCGTGTGCTCCGGAAACTTTATTTTTACTCTATCAGCAAAATCTTTCACCCCTTCTCCTGTGCCTCGTAATAGTCCGGCTTTTGCGAGCTTCTTACAAAACCGGTTATAGATACGCAAAGCCTGGTCGGTGTTTTTTTGTTTTTGGTGTAACAGAAACCAGCTCAGTATCGCTGTTATTAACGCGATACTAGCAACCATCCAGTAAATCATGACCTTGATGTTGGGTATGCCTAACGAAGATAGGAATCTGGATTGATTCCTGTTATCGTAATTGATGACCCAGCGTTGCCAATGGTAATCAACATTGCTCCAAAGTTGCCGAGCCTGCTTTAACCA
>JBAQEN010000238.1:0-4217 GCA_049286765.1 Methylococcaceae bacterium | reverse complement strand
CTACTTCACCCGGCTTTATCTGCAAAACGGCATCTTGACCAAAATTGACAGGGCAAGTATGCTCAACTCACTGGAAGTACGCAGCCCTTTTCTCGATATTGATCTCATCGACTATGTCAGCAAACTGTCTTTTTCATTAAAGTTTAAAAACGGGAACACCAAATATATACTGAAAAAAGCCGCTGAGGTCATACTGCCAAAGGAAATAATTTATCGAAAAAAGAAAGGATTCGGCGCGCCCATAGGAAAATGGTTTAAAAATGGTTCAATAAAATCCCCGTCAGGATTTAATGGCCTAAACCCTCAATTTATTGTTGATTGCCATCAATCCCATGTGCATAAAAAAATTAATTTTAAAGAGATGCTGTGGTATGTGCACGTCCTTTCTCAATGGAACACTTAATAATTTATCATGAAGAATCTAAACCTCGGTTGCGGCCAATTTCCAAAAGAAAATTACATTAACGTAGATAATGATCCTGCTGCAAAAGCCGATATCTACCATGACTTATCGGTTCAGCCCTATCCATTTGAAAGCGAATCCTTTGACCAAATCGTGATGAGCCACATTTTGGAACACCTGCCGAACACAATGGACGTAATGAGGGAATTAAATCGTTTACTAAAACCCGGCGCTTTCTTAACAATTAAAGTCCCGCACTTTTCCAGGGGCTTTACTCATTGGGATCATAAGCGAGGATTTGACGTATCATTTCCATATTATTTCAACAAATCCTTCCCTGGTTATACTGGATTGGAACTAATAATAGAATCAACAAGGATTAGATGGTTTGCTCAACCTTATCTAAAAAAAGTTACATTATCTCCCTTCGCCTACAAGACAGGATTTTGCTTAGGGTGCTTTTTCGATTTAATAGGAAATATAAATCTCTTTTTTACAAGCCGCATATTATGTTTTTGGGTTGGTGGCTATGAAGAGATTGAGTTTATTTTCAAAAAACCGAATAACGATAAAAATTAACTCAACAAGTAATGAATATTGCAAAAAGATTTGAATTTGGAAAAAACTGGGAAAGCTTTCTTGCTTTGCTTAATGAAGAAAGAATAGACGAAGCCAAAAAGTCTCTAGGTAATTTTTTAAATATCGACGGCCTGCAGAATAAAAGATTTCTGGATATAGGAGCGGGCTCCGGCCTTTTTAGCCTGGCTGCACGGCAACTGGGTGCAAAAGTATTTTCATTTGATTATGATGCAACTGCGGTTGAATGCATCAAATTATTGAAAAAACAATATTTTCCCAACGACCCAGGCTGGCAAATCGATCAGGGATCAATTCTGGATAAAAAATACGTTGAAAATCTTGGAAAATTTGACCTTTGTTATTCATGGGGCGTACTGCATCATACCGGTTTCCTATGGCAGGCTCTTTTTAATGCTCAGTTACCGGTTGCGGACAATGGCTATTTAATGATTGCAATTTATAATGAACAAGGCATTATTTCAGACTGTTGGGCAATAATCAAAAAGGCTTACTGCTCCAGTCAAATTGCAAAAGTGATCTTAACTGCAATTTTCTATACTATTTTCTTTATAAGTGGATTACTCATAGATATAGCAAAATTCGAGAACCCTGTCACTCGCTATAGAGAGCATATCCGATACAGAGGCATGTCTTTAATGCATGATTGGAAAGACTGGCTGGGAGGCTACCCTTATGATCGAGCCAAACCGGAACAGGTGATCATGTTTTATAAAAACCTGGGATTTACTTTGCTTAAATATGAGGCCACCCGACATGGATTCGGTAACAATCAGTTTCTTTTCAAAAGAAATCATGGGTATGATGGAATCTATAATTGCTCACGTTAATAATGAAAAATCGGGAGATACCTCAACATAACCTGTTCGAGAGATGATGGGCTATCGCGAAATAGCTCCGCTATATGCTACGATTCCCTTGTTAATTTTTTGTGAAGCGGAGTAAAAAAGGAGCAACATATGAAAATGACTATGTGGCGTGGGCAAACGATCAAGCTTACCTGTTACGTTCTGGTAAGCTGTCAGCTATCGATATAGAACATATTGCAAAGGAAATAGAGGAAGTGGGCAAAAGCGAACAACGCGAACTGGCAAGCCGCATGACGGTACGTATTGCGCATCTACTCAAATGGCAATACCAACTAGAACACCAAAGTGGGGGTTGTCAACAAACCATAAAAGAACAGCGCAAATTTATTGCCCGTCGCTTAAAAAAACACCCAGTCTAAATTCATTGACAAATGATTCTGAAAGGATAAAAGATGCCTGGAGGGATGCCGTTTCGATAGCTATCAATGAAACCGGTATGGGTAACTTCCCTGAATCATGTCCATGGGCAATTGAAAATATCCATTGGATGCTTGGATTCCCGCATTGAATGGTGATAAGCCATGAAAAACACATAAGAAAAAGTAGCGTATACGGTTCAGATAAATATTTTCCGGGCACTGTAATGATAAAAGCATACTTAGTGCCTTTGAAAAAAATTTTGTTATTATCGCAATTCTCTAAAGGGAGAGGTGTAATTCCATTCTCCATGTAAATCCCGTTCGATCTGTAGTTCAAAAAATCCCTGGCCTGTCACCTGGAATAATGATTAATATAAAAAACCAAAATATTTCTGCGCTACTCCTTTGGCGGACCACTTACCTTACTTCGACAAATATCCAGATAAGCTTTACCGGTTTGATTATGTAAACTATTCTTGCAGCATATAAAATGTCATTAGACAGAAAACCTGCGGGCTACTTATAAACAGAGAACGCACAAAGTGTTCATAATGCGAGAAACCTACCTTAACTTTTTAGTTTAGTTCTAATGATTTCTATAATTTGCCCATTCTACAATGAAGAACAAATGGTTCCGTTTTTTTTTAAAGAACTATTCAATGCTATCAGTACAATTGACGATGAAATTGAAGTTATCTGCATTAATGATGGCAGCAATGATCAAACACTCCAAAGAATCATTGAACAAAAAAACAAATTACCACCTAATATAAAAGTTAGAATTCTTGATTTATCAAGAAATTTTGGCAAGGAAGCTGCGTTAACAGCTGGCATAGACTATGCCCAGGGAGACGCTGTCATTCCTATCGACACTGATCTGCAAGACCCGCCCCAACTGATACCGGAGCTTGTTAAAAAATGGCGGGAAGGGTTTGACGTGGTATTGGCTAAACGATGCGACAGGTCCTGTGATACATGGCTTAAGAGAAATACCGCACAGTGGTTTTATAAAATCCATAATAAACTATCAAACACCCGCATCCCTGAAAATGTCGGCGACTTTCGACTTTTAAGCCGCGCTGCGGTTGAGGCGTTAAAACAACTGCCAGAACGCGAAAGATTCATGAAAGGATTATTTAACTGGATAGGCTTCAAAACCGCGCAAGTCGCGTACACCCGGAACGGCCGAAAAGCAGGGGAATCAAAATTCGCGATGGCAAAACTATGGAATTTCGCTCTGGATGGCATCACCAGCTTTAGTACAGTTCCACTCAAGATATGGACCTACCTGGGATTCTTGATCTCCTTTTTTTCATTCGCATATAGCAGCATCATTATCGTAAGAACCCTGGTATATGGAATTGATATTCCCGGCTATGCTTCGTTATTGGTTGTCATGCTGTTTCTTGGCGGCCTGCAATTAATAGGGATAGGCGTCCTTGGCGAGTATTTGGGGAGAATCTATATCGAAACCAAAAACAGACCCATCTATATAATCAGGGAGGAGTTATAAAAAAGATGGCTTTATGTAGAGATGAGTGGGCAAATATTCCAGAATTTGCCATCTTTCTCTGTTCGTCCTGAACCCTTCGACTTCGCTCGGGAGAGCTGGGCCGAAGGACTCAGGACGAACGGATTTACTTTTACAAGGCTTTTCTGAGCGAAGTCGCAAGGACTCTGATTGAAGAGTCTGGATTTGTGCACCCACTGTATTTCACATAGAGCCACTATTTTTTATTACCGCAAAACTTCCTTCTCAGTTGTCTCATGTTTTATGGGGGCCGGCTTATACTTTTGTATTTTATTTATTGTCCCGTTTTTTCGGTTTTCTCAGATCAAAAGAAGACTAGAAGGCGGCCGGATCAAAACAAACCGTCAAATCTTAATGTTCAAATACTTTACCCACAAGAATCACAAAATAAAATGAATGCCTTAAACAATGAACAAAAAAAAACCAAGATATTTATTTTCTTATTATTAACATACTTA
>JBAQEN010000237.1:0-5184 GCA_049286765.1 Methylococcaceae bacterium | reverse complement strand
CGCTAGTGGAGCATTATCTTACCGCTGTGAGGATCCTGAGTACTATACCAGTTGTATTGAAAAACTTTTCCGCTGTGCCCGAAGCGCTCTGATTATTAATATGCTGGACCAATCGAAGATGTTTCCGGATGAAATGATTGTTGGACATGACTTTAAAAAAGTCGCCAATTATTGCCGGACCTTAACGGTGAACACTGTGGCTGTAACAAATTATCTTTATTTTGATTTTACTTTGATGCTCTCAAAGCTAGGTAAAACCTGACATAAGGTACTTACGAAGTTGGGGTTTGAGGCGCAGTGGAACGAAAAACCGTGTTAGCGTCTATAATGATGCGCCATTAATGACGTCAACTGGCAATAAACGCCCCTTCGACTTACCTACACCGTGGGTGCTTTAAATAAAATTCAGACTGATTCCAGCTCTATTCTTACTTTTTTTCCAAGAGCGGCGGCGGCACTCACTAAGGTTGTAAGGGTTAAACTGGTGTCTTCTTCATCCAACAACCTATTAAGCGATGCTCTGCTGGTATGCATTTTTTTTGCCATTGCTGTTTTACTCAGCTTAAGCGAAGACATACCTTCTGAAATTTGCCAAGCAATGACACGTTTTGTTGCAACGGCAGTTACTTCTTCGAGAATCGCTTCTTCGCTAAGAAAGTCGTCAAAGCTGCTGCCAATATGAAGGTTTTCTTTGTGTTGATTGTTCATCTTTTTCCCCGCAAGGTTCTCAATCTTTGTTTTGCCAAATCGAGCTCTGGCTTCGGTGTTTTTTGATCTTTCTTAATAAAGCCATGCAACAGAATCATTGTTTTGTTAACAATTACAAACAAAACTCGCGCAATCCGATTATCAAGCTTAATTCTGACTTCCCAAATGTCGCCTTCAATGTGATCGACTAACGGCATACCAAGAGGCCAACCGAATTGCACAGTTTTAATAGCTTCGCCAATAGTTTTTCTATCTTGAGCAGATAAATCTTTTAACCATTCTCTAACGGGTTCGCTACCTGTTTCAGTTGCAAAAAAATTAACAGAAAGTATTGGCGTCATATTTATAGTGTATCAAAAAAGATACGTAAAGAATAGCATGTAAATAGGAATAGCATTGTAAATTTTCAAAGCCAGTGTCAGCAGTGTTCAAATCTGAGTCGCAAAAAGGGGCTTCGACAGAATAATGAGGTTTTTATCGGAATTCGCACTGTTTGAAGTCACATTGTCCCAACACATAGCCAATATAGATGGTCAATTATAAAGTAGCCAAATTACATTGTATTTTTCATTATTGGCCACATGATTTATAGTTAGCCAATTTCAGTATACCCATTTTGGCTACCCCATGAAAGTTGCTCGTATCTACCTCCGTGTCAGTACCGAAGAACAAGACCTTACCCGCCAAACCGACATTGTGCATAGTGCGCGAGAGGAAGGTTATTACATTGCCGGCATTTACCGTGAAAAAGCATCGGGTGCACGAGCTGATCGTCCCGAGTTGTTACGAATGATTGCTGATCTGCAACCGGGCGAAGTGGTAGTGGCCGAGAAAATCGACCGTATCAGCAGGCTCCCTTTGGCAGAAGCTGAACAATTGGTCGGATCGATTCGAGCCAAGGGAGCGAGGTTGGCCATACCAGGGCTGGTAGATTTGTCTGACTTCGCGGCTGAGACCGAAGGTATAGCCAAAATCGTTCTGGAGTCAATACAGGAATTATTGCTCAAACTGGCTCTGCAAATGACGCGTGATGACTATGAGACTCGCCGCGAGCGACAGCGCCAGGGCGTTCAGCTTGCCAAGGTTGCTGGCAAGTACACTGGTCGCATACCTGACACCATAACCCATCAGCGCATTGTTGCGCTGCGTGGAGCCGGCCATTCTATCAAACGGACATCTGAGCTGGCCGGGTGTAGTGAAAGCCAGGTCAAGCGAATATGGGCAAACCATAAAACCAGCACCTAACATGAGAAAGAAAAATAGCCTCCAAGGAAAACTAAATGCCGGTCAGCTTCCTATCCAACGAACAGCGTGAGAACTACGGCCGCTACAGCGCAGTTTTATCGCCTCTGGATTTAGCCCGTTATTTTCATCTGGATGATGCTGATCATGCGCTGATCGCCAAGAAACGCGGTGACTACAACCGGATCGGTTTTGCCGTTCAACTTTGCACAGTTCGCTACTTGGGCACTTTCCTGGACGACCCGTTGGCAGTGCCGGCCTCGGTAATTCATACGCTAGCTAATCAACTGGGCATTGAAGCCGTGGGTGACCTGCGGGCCTACAGTATCGGCGAGCAGCGATGGCAACACGCGGCAGAAATCCGCACCCGCTACGGCTATGTTGAAATTACCGAGCGTCAAGTCGGTTTTCGTCTCACCCGCTGGTTATACTCATTGTGTTGGACGGGCACCGACCGGCCCAGTGTGCTGTTCGAGCGAGCGACTACCTGGTTGGTAACGCATAAGGTGTTACTGCCCGGCTGTAGCACTCTCGAACGTTACATCGCCAGTCTGCGCAGTCGGGTGGAGAATCGGCTATGGCGATCTCTCGGTCGTGGCATTAGTAGTGAACAACAAGCAAGGCTTGAAAACCTATTGGTAATACCAGAGGGCAATCGCAATTCGCTACTGGATCGCTTACGCACCGGGCCGGTCAGAATCAGTGGTCCATCGTTAGTACAGGCTTTGCTAAGATTACACTCAGTACGCGAATTAGGCATCAAACTGCCGACGGCACACATTCCAATGAGTCGTCTGGCGGCCTTGGCCAGGTATGCTAGCACCGCTAAGGTTAGTGCGATTCTGCGCTTGCCGAATCCGCGTCGGCTAGCGATGCTGGTTGCATTTGTGCATTGTCTGGAGGCCACAGCGCAAGATGATGCTCTGGAAGTATTGGAAGCTTTATTACGCGACCTGTTTAATGCCGCTATTAGGGCAGATAAGAAAGCCCGCCTTCGCTCTCTGAAAGATCTTGACAAAGCAGCTGCGACGCTAGCCAGCGCCTGCCAAATTCTGCTGGACAGCAGTTTTCCCGATGCTGAGGTGCGGACCATATTGTTTGAGAAAATTTCGCGCGACACACTCATTCAGGCAGTTGATGGCGTTAATGCCATGATTCGACCTGCTGACAACGTGTACTACGATGAGTTGGATGCCAAATACAGATCGGTGCGTCGCTTTCTGCCAGCACTACTTGAGCATGTACGGTTCGTGGCGAACTCAGACGGTGAGCCAGTTGTAGCCGCCTTTGATTGGTTACGATCCAATCTCACATTGAAGAAACCCGGCAACGATGCTCCGCTCGATTTAGCCAACAAGTCATGGAAAAAATATGTGCAACGCGATGACAAATCTTTCGATTTACATGCCTATACCTTTTGTGTACTCGAAAAATTGCAAACCGCTTTACGCCGACGCGATGTATTCGTTGAGCCAAGCTGGCGTTATGCCGACCCGCGTGCAGGTCTACTTAAAGGCGACGAATGGGAAGCCACACGTCCACTTATCTGCCGAACGCTCGGGTTGTCCGCCAATCCTGAGCCAACCCTCACCGCTATGGCCACTGAACTGGATCGTACCTACCGCGCCGTAGCCGCCAGGCTGCCTGACAACCCCGCAGTGCGTTTCGATACGACCAACGACAAACAGGAACTGGTACTCAGTCCGCTGGACAAATTGGACGAACCGGCCTCACTGATCGCGCTACGCGATAAAGTTGCCAACATGTTGCCGCGAGTAGAGTTGCCAGAACTCATGCTGGAGATTGTTGCACGAACGAACTTCACCGACGCGTTCACTCACATCTCGGAACGCACGGCCCGTGCCACCGATCTGCATGTCAGCTTGTGTGCGGTGCTGATGGCTGAAGCCTGCAATACCGGACTGGAGCCACTGATTCGAGGGGATGTAACCGCGCTCAAGCGCGACCGGCTGTCCTGGGTAGACCAGAATTACATTCGAGATGACACCTTGACAGCAGCCAACGCGATGCTGGTAGCTGCACAAAGCCGTCTTGAATTGGCAAAAGCATGGGGCGGTGGCGAGGTGGCCTCGGCGGATGGTATCCGTTTCGTTGTCCCAGTGCGCACTGTACATGCCGGCCCCAACCCTAAATATTACGGAATCGGTAGTGGTGCTACTTGGTACAATCTTCTGTCGAACCAGTTCTCTGGTTTGAATGGCATCGTTGTGCCAGGCACACTCCGGGATAGCCTAATCTTGTTAGCGGTAGTGCTAGAGCAGCAAACAGACCTGCAACCGACGCAGATTATGACTGACACCGGCGCCTATAGCGATGTGGTGTTCGGCTTATTTCGCTTGCTCGGGTACCGTTTCAGTCCGCGTTTAGCCGATGTCGGAGGCACCCGCTTCTGGAGGATTGATCCAAAAGCTGATTACGGTCTGCTCAATTCGATATCGATGCATCAGCTCAGCTTGAAGAAAATCATACCCTTTTGGGACGATATATTGCGGCTGGCTGGTTCCCTAAAGCTTGGAAGAGTAAACGCCACCGAAATTATGCGTACACTTCAAGTAGGTGACAGGCCAACCCGATTGGCGCAAGCCATCGCAGAGTTCGGCCGCATTGAGAAGACCCTGCACACGCTAATGTATATTGATGACGAGGCCATGCGCAGGAGCACTCTGACTCAGTTAAATCGTGGAGAGGGTCGCCACAGCTTAGCCCGCGCAGTCTTTCATGGTAAGCGAGGCGAGTTACGTCAGCATTATCGGGAAGGCCAGGAAGATCAGTTGGGGTCGCTCGGCCTTGTACTTAACATGATAGTGTTGTGGAACACCATATATATGGAGGCCGCATTGAACCAACTTCGAATGGAAGGATATCCGGTGAACGACGAAGATGTAAGCCGATTATCTCCGTTATTGTATGAGCACATCAATATGCTGGGCCGCTATTCATTTTCGGTGCCTGAATCGGTGGCGAAAGGTGAGTTGAGACCGTTACGTGATTCAGCAGGCAGAGACAATTGAACCATTTTCTGTGTGGACAAAAAATTGGTTTTACTGTGTGGTCACTTCAAAAGCGCATCAGCAAAGACGCTATCCCGGTTTTCCGTTCCACTGCGCCTCAAACCCCATATTCTGGTAGTGACAAAACTTGACCGACTTGGGCGTAATGCTATGGATGTTCGGGCAACCGTAGAGCAACTTGCGAGTTTAGGTGTGCGTGTAC
>JBAQEN010000236.1:0-4016 GCA_049286765.1 Methylococcaceae bacterium | reverse complement strand
GTACCTGAGCGACTCAGAAGAAGAAAGAATCCGTCAACGCAATGATAATTACATTATTCGCCGTTCTGTCATGCATTACGTGCTGGGAGTTGAACAGGAAATTATACGGTTCAGGCGCAACATGGCCGGGTTTGATACCCCCTATCTGCTCATTTATTCCGAACAGGATCCCATTACCCCGGCATGGGGAAATATTGACTTTGCCACGGTAACGCGTAACAACCATCAACATAACGAACTGATGCCGTTAACCGGGAAAAGTCACCATGAGCAGCTTTTTTCCACGCCGGCGCTTCGTGAGCAGATTTTGCATAAAATTGACAACTGGATCGAGCGGCGCATGGATAAAATAATTAAAGGAGATTATTAACTGGTACTCATTCAGCATTGTTATGCCGGTTGAAAAAATTAATTGTACTTTCAATTGTTAGAACCTTATCTACGCGAACATTTTCTTCCTTCCGGAGTTGAATAGTTTGTTGAATTTTACCAAATTACCCATAACAAACAATTAACTGATCGTTTCCGGGAGTAAGATTTTCAAATTGGTAATTACCGTCATCGAACACTCGTTTTTTCAGCATATTATTTGGTGTGCTCTGACCTATGCTCCGCGAATGTCCGATAGTCTTGTTTGATTTTCTTCAGTTTTGTCAAGCATAAGTAGTCTGATACAACATTAAATTATAAGTTAATTTTCCGCAACTTTGCCCACGCAGAGTATAAAATTTACCGATAAACCGCCGTTTTAATCACACACAAGTCATCTTATTTTTCAGTTAAATTGTTATCATACACTATGAAAATACAACATACTGTAATCTCACTTCTGTTACTTACTGTATTAAGTGCTTGTATGCCTATGACTTATCCTCATGGCAAGAAAATCGTACCGGCACAACTTAGCGGAAATTTTTTCCTCACCGAAGATGGGACCTACTTACCCTTACACCAATGGTTACCCGGTACGGATCCGCGTGCTGTACTCATAGCTCTCCACGGATTTAATGATTACAGTTATTTTTTTCAAAAACCCGGCGAATATTTCAGCAAACTCGGTATCGCCTGCTTTGCGTATGATCAAAGAGGCTTTGGCGCAACTTCAAAACGTGGTTTATGGGCAGGTGAAGCAACCTTTACCGAAGACTTGCTGGTCATTACACGTCTATTAAAAAAACGCTACCCAAACCGGCCAATTTATTTGCTTGGTGAAAGCATGGGAGGCGCCATCATTATATCCGCAGTAAGCCGCGCCACTATGCCGCAAGTTGATGGTATTATTCTCGCTGCGCCTGCAATTTGGGCGCGTCCAACCATGCCTTGGTATCAAAGCAGTCTGCTTTGGACACTGGCTCATAGCATGCCTTGGTTATCATTAACAGGCAAAGGTCTAGGTGTTATGGCCTCGGACAACGTCGAAATGCTTCGAGCCTTAGGGCGGGATCCTTTAGTAATCAAGGCGACCAGAGTTGAATCCGTTTATGGATTAGCCGACTTGATGGATGCTGCATTTGACAATGCATCACTGTTACATGGAGATATTTTGATTCTGTACGGTGAAAAAGACGAAATTATCCCGAAAGAACCAACTTACTTTTTTTTAAAGAAATTTCTCAATATCAATGTATCAAAGAAAAAGGTAGCATTCTACCAGCAAGGTTACCATATGTTATTGCGCGATTTACAAGCGCCCATAGCATTAAAAGATATAGCTGCCTGGATCAACAACAGTCATGACAAACTGCCTTCTGGCGCCGATATTCGTGCTCAACAACTGCTTACGCAATATCTTCCTTCCTCTCTCTACCATTGAACATTAGTATCTGAGCGAGCATATTGGTTCAGTTTGTTAGCTATGCCGCAAATGCCACGATATACACTTCTCGTCCATCAATAATAGGGTTTCGATAGCCTGTAGTAATTTTTAATATATAAAATTTGAACCTGTTTTCACCTTATCGCTTTATTGAAAAAGAACTTGGCGAATTATAGGCTTGAGCAACAACAAAGTGCAATTTCAGAAAGACATGAGTTTAACGGATTTCATGAATCCGTATGGAAGTGAAAGCCAATATAAAGCAGCGCTGTATCTGTATAAATTGCGTTGGTCGGAATGTTTTCGTTTTCCGGACACTATTGCGAATTCAAAACCGTATTGCGTTGCAATGTAATACTTTTACCTGACGATGATTTACACTGATACCCTTGACGCGCTAACCAAACCGGGGATGCAAAAACGGTTTCTAACCGGTGACCTGATTAGCCAGGACTTGGATGAATTCTCGGCGTTGAATCTGTCTCGACCTATGGGCGCGTTCAACAAAACCGCCTATCGCATCAAACACGAGCTCATACAAGTGATACTGGAGCGTGAAAGTCAGCAACCGCGGCTGGCCGCATTGAGTTGAATGATGCCATAGTGAACGTTCGGCTATACGAAACGCGGGCGAGAATAGCTTGAATTAGAACCCTTTTCTTGCGGTGGTGGTCGATACAACCGAGGAAAGTAGCAGGTGCATATGAAAATGCATAAGGTGAAGATCGGCATTTTGATTTGGCATCCATGCTGACTAGGCTGATTCGTGCCTGTGCAGCACTGACGCCACCTATACTGCGACGTTTGCTGAGTGGCTGATGCTTGTTGGTAATCAAGTGCCATTTATTACTTAGAATTGTCAAAGAAGCACTTATTGTTTCACATTGTGAAATCGAAAAAAAACCCCCGTTATAAAATAACGGGGGTTTCAATTCCTTAACTAATAATCGTAATTATTAGCTAATCATTTCATTAGATGAAAGTTGGAATTAATGGAGCATCTATCGTAACCAATTGACGGTTGCCAGCTTCATCATAGAAGAATAACAAACCAGCAAAACGGCTGTCTGGATCATAGATCAAGTCAGCTAAACGATAAACTTCCCATGCAGCATCAGAAGCAGTCACTTGAATTGTTCTTGATTGGCCAGGAGCAAGCGGGCTGTTATCGCTAACAGTCAAGCCTTCTTCAGCCAACAAGTCATCAGGATAACCTGTTTCGTCTTGAGCAACTGCGGCATCCATGAAACGTACACCAGCTGTGTTGAATTCACCTAAACGAATAGCTGAATCACCATTGTTAGTGACAGTCAGGGTCATTTGCATTGCACGACCTGGTACACGGTAAGTTGCATCTTCAACTTTAACGGCAACAGTTGGTACTGGCATTTCAAGCGATTTAATACCACGTAACAATCCAGCTTGCAGAGGAGTTGTAATAGGGAACTTCTCGTTAGTGCTTGCCATTGACATGGCCACAATAGCGATAGTACCTACAGCAAAGCCCAACGCAACTTTTCTGTCAGCAGGAGTAATTAATGAATCACCTTTACCAGCGTCAACAGCAATTAAACGTGGAACAAACATTGGTTTACGCATCCAGTATGTCATCCAGAGCAAACCAAGACCATACCAGAAAGCATGCCAGAAGTAAGTGTTACCCAAGTTGTATGTTTCCAGGTCAATAGTTTCGCCTGTCAAAGTTGTAATTGGGTTAACAAATGATCCCATAGAACCAGTAACAGTTACCCATTTACCTGGACCGATGATTGGACCACCGCCTTTTACGTTCATCATAGTATGAACGTGCCAGTCACCTGGACGGCGTGCTTTCAACAATACTTTGAACTCATAAGTTTCACCCAGTTCCAAAGAAACTGAACGTGGAACCAATTGTCCACCGATCCAAGATCCTGCACGAATAAATACGGGTCCTGGAATACCGATGTTCAAGAAAGAGATTTCTGGTTTATCAACAGTTTCAGGCCATCCACTAAATACGAAGAATTTACCTGAGATTGTCATTGTATCATTTACTGGCAGTTCTTCTTTTGACCAGTTCAGGTCAAACCAGTGAATAGTACGCATACGCATGAAAGCGGCTTGCGACTTTTCACCATGAGCAGATGCAGTTGGTGTGTAAAACATCGCTGCTGTAATAGTGATCAGCAGTGCGACAAAGGATAGTTTAGCAACCTTG
>JBAQEN010000235.1:0-2055 GCA_049286765.1 Methylococcaceae bacterium | reverse complement strand
GCGGATTATCAGGGTCTTTTTTCAATGCCAGCTGCAAATTCTCTTTGGCTACTTCCAGCTTATTCAGATTCATATAGCGCACTCCAAGCTGCAAATGCACATCATCAGAATCATTACTTTTAATTTTATTTTCTGCTGATGAGGCGCAGGCAACCAGGACAACTGAAAGCAGGCCAATAACAATCCGGTTAATTTTTTTTGCTGGGTCAGGCCGCATGATCTGAATTCACTGTTTTCAGTTTAAGATGTCTTCGGCTTTTATCCTCAACTTGCCCGACCAACTGACCGCAAGCGGCATCAATATCTTCGCCACGCGTCTTCCTGACCGTGGTAACGATGCCTGCATCGTTTAAAACAGTTTTGAAACGATGAATCGTTTCCTTGCTGGAACAGCGGTAAGAAGAACCAGGAAACGGATTAAATGGAATTAAATTCAGTTTTGATGGAACCGTTTTTAATAATTTTATAAGCCCGCGCGCATCCTGCATCGAATCATTGATCCCATCGAGCATCACATATTCGAAGGTAATGGTACGCCGTGGCGCAATCTTTGCGTTATCCCTGCAAGCATCCATTAATTGTTTTAATGGATATTTTTTATTGATAGGGACCAGTTCATCTCTTAATTCGTCACTGACCGCATGTAAGGAGACTGCGAGACTCACATCGCATACTTGCGTCAAGCGGTACATGGCTGGAACCACACCCGATGTACTGATTGTTACCCTGCGCTTGGACAGGCCAAAGGTAAAATCATCCATCATCAGATTCATTGCTGCGACTACATTATCAAAATTGAGCAAAGGTTCGCCCATGCCCATCATGACGACGTTGGTAATTTTTTTTGTTACCCCTAAGCGTTTTTGCGCAACAATGACCTGACCAATAATTTCCGCTGTCGTCAGATTACGGTTAAATCCTTGCTGAGCGGTAGAACAAAATGTACACGCCAATGCGCAACCAATTTGCGATGACACGCATAAAGTGCCGCGCCCTTCTTCAGGAATAAAAACGGTTTCGACCCGATTGCCGCAATGGGTTTGTAAAGCCCATTTGTGCACCCCATCGCTAGCGATTTGTTCAACCACTATTTCAGGTGTAGCTATAGTGCAGTTCTCTTTTAAATATGCGCGTAAAGGCTTGCTTAGATTGCTCATCAGGTCAAAGTCTTCAACTTCCTCCTGATAAATCCATTTAAGCAACTGGGTCGCCCGAAAAGGCTTTTCGCCGCGTTCGGCAAAAAAAGCGGCGAGGCCTTTTCTGTCGAAATCAAGCAAATTGAAGGACTTGAGCTTAACGGGTTCTAGCACAGATTTCATCATCCGAAAAAAAGAAAGCAATTTCTCTTTTAGCGGTTTCGGCAGCATCCGAGCCATGCACGGCATTTTCATCGATACTGGCAGCAAAATCGGCGCGAATAGTTCCGGCCGCGGCTTCCTTAGGGTTGGTTGCGCCCATTATTTCGCGATGTTTAAGAACCGCATTTTCGCCTTCCAGCACCTGCATCATCACAGGGCCTGAAATCATAAATGCAATCAGGTCCTTAAAAAAACCGCGCTCACTGTGTTCCGCGTAAAAACCTTCAGCTTGCGCTTGAGTCAAATGCAGCATTTTTGCGGCAACAATTTTCAAACCGTTTTTTTCAAAACGACTGTAAATTTCGCCAATAACGTTTTTTGCGACTGCGTCAGGTTTAATGATTGAAAAGGTGCGTTCTATCGCCATTTTTTTAAAACTCCAAGTGTGAATAAAATGTTTATAAGCAGGTGATTATACCTGATCAGCCGCTGTATTTCGAAGAAACCTGATGACGACTGCACGGATGCAGAAACATGCAGGAGTAAATGCCGAGCCTTAAGGTCTGCTATCCAGTTCTGCGCCTTCTTTGACCGGTATCATCAAATCTGCTGCACTAATACCCAGCATCAACGCCGCTGGGCTGGCGATAAAAATGGACGAATAAGTGCCGAAAAATACGCCGAACAAAAGCACGATAGAGAAATTATGAATCACTTCTCCACCCAAAAAGAACAAAGAAACCAGCACCAGCAAGAC
>JBAQEN010000234.1:0-1985 GCA_049286765.1 Methylococcaceae bacterium | reverse complement strand
TTCTCATGGGGGTGACTCAGCCAGGAAAAGGCTTTTGTTGGACTTACGCGCAAGGTTGCCGCAGTGATCTGCGCTCTTTGTTTCTATTATCCAACCGGTGTATCGGCTTGTCCGAAGCGCCGGTTTTTTTGATGGGCCGTCGCTTCGAAAACAAATAATGGGTTAGCGTCCCACGCCCCCTGATGGGATGCGCCTTGTCGGCGAGTAACTTGCGGCATTGCTCATAATCGGCTATTTTGCCTCTTGGCAGCCGGGATGAGGAGGCCGCATCGCCACTGGTGCTCAATGCCCGAGAGTTAGCGTGGTCCGGGAGCTGGCGTATTTGTCATTGGTGAAGCATTTGCTATCCCGTTCAGAAGAGAGCCGCATTCGACAGCTCCCCTTTCCGGTATGCCTATCATATTTTAGGAGGCCGGACTGATGAAAAAGCCGAACAAGAGAAAGAGCGTCAAGCTGCCCAAGCATTTACAGAACCTGAATCCGTATGCCGCCGGCATAGACATCGGCTCGAAGAGCCACTTTGTGGCTGTCCCCGAAGGGACCGATGAACAGCCGGTGCGGGAGTTCTCCTGTTTTACCGACGACCTTGAACGACTTGCCCAATGGTTGACTGCCTGTGGCGTTACCACTGTTGCAATGGAGTCCACTGGCATCTACTGGATTCCGCTCTTTGAAATCCTGGAGAGCTATGGACTGGAGGTCATGCTGGTCAATGCACGTCATGTCAAGAACGTTCCCGGCAGGAAAAGCGATGTGATTGATTGCCAGTGGCTCCAGCAGCTACACACCTATGGTCTCCTCCGCGGTGCTTTCCGTCCTGCCGACCAGGTTTGTGCTCTTCGGGCATATGTGCGGCAAAGGTCAACATTGGTACGAAGTTCAGCCTCCCATATTCAGCGTATGCAGAAGGCGCTTGCCCAGATGAACCTTCAACTGCATAACGTTGTAAGCGATGTTACCGGCGTAACCGGCATGCGGATCATCAAGGCCATTCTTGTAGGGGAACGCGACACGAAGGTTCTGTCATCCATGCGTGATCCTCGGTGCAAAAACAGCGAAGAAACCATTGCCCGTTCCCTGCAGGGGAACTACCGGCAAGAACATCTGTTCAGTCTGCGCCAGTCAGTCGAACTCTACGAGTTCTATCAGGCAAAAATCAACGACTGCGACCAGCAGATACTGGAACAGCTTAAAATCTTCGATGGTACTGATAACAATGATCCGGACTACAAACCGCCTGGCAGCGTCGGCGAAGCACTTCAGCGAATGTCGGGGGTTGATCTTGCCGACATTAACGGCATCGACACCAACACCGCACTCAAGATTATAGCCGAAATCGGCATTGACATGAGCCGCTGGAAAACAGCCAAACACTTTGCTTCATGGCTGGGTCTATGTCCCGGCACCAAGGTCAGTGGCGGCAAAGTCCTGAACAGTGCCACAAAACAAGTAGCCAACAAAGCCGCAGCGGCATTACGCATGGCAGCATTCTCCCTGATTAATTCAAAAAGCGCACTGGGAGCATATATCCGTCGGCAAAGGGCTCGACTCGGAGCATCTAAAGCAATAACAGCAACTGCCCACAAACTGGCCCGATTAGTCTACAGCATGTTAAAGAACGGGACTGCCTTTATCGATCTCGGTCAGGATGACTACGAAGAACGATACAAGACACGAGTAGTGAAGAACCTGAAACGAAAAGCTCAGGAACTGGGGTTCGAACTGGTGGCAATACAAGGCTCAACATCCACAACATGAAACCATTAAATTCAGGTGGTTATGGTTAAGTTACTCAGAAGGCGGCTCGATCACCGCGACGCTCAGCAATCAAGGACCCTGCTACACCGGCAGCCAGGATCAGGAGCACCAATCCCAGCAAGTAAAAGTTGAAGCTGGTTCCGAGCATCCCCTTGAGCCACTCTGCTATCAGCATTTTCACTCCAACGACCATCAACACCAACGCGAGTGACACCTTGAGGTATCTG
>JBAQEN010000233.1:0-13807 GCA_049286765.1 Methylococcaceae bacterium | reverse complement strand
ATGCTACGTGGAACGTCCGGGGACGCGACTCGTTCATTCAGAAAAGCGACGACACACCACGCAATTTGAGGATCTAACTGGTCAAGGTTTTTTCTGCGCCAACCCAGATTTTATAGCTCAACCTTCCATGCCATAGAGTTTCATCACATCGATAAGCGCAACCATGGAGGACACAGCTACACGAACCGCTTCAAGCTCACGTTCCGCCTAGTTCAAGTTTTCGAGGCCATCCGGGTCTTCAAAAATAGCTTCGGTGATATAGTAGGTTTTGCTATGCCCAGTAAGGACTGCCAAGTCGCTGGGTAGCCGAATTGGGATAGCCATAAAGGCTCCTTCGTTGGATTATGCGATACAAGTATTGCCTAAAACTTAAGGATGCGGCGGCAGACTTTTTTCCTGCAAAATATAAATTAGAGGGACTATAAACCTTGCTGCTCAAAAAATTCCTTCATTAAAATCCCCACTTCTTACACCACTTAACAAAGTTTGCGGTCTTCGATAATGGTATTATGCGAGTGTGACATACTGAGCGTAATAACCGGTAATTCCGTAATTTGCGGCTGAGGTAAGTGATGTTCCAGTATCCGCCTCGTACTAGGCAACCATAACAAAACGATTGACATGCTTAAGCAAGTTTCGGACTTCGTGCTTTCCAGACAACCTGGTGCAATAAAATGCGCGGTGTATTTTTAACTGGCGTAATGAGGAATCCGAAATAAATACTGGCGTAATACGTTTAGATTTAGCAAAACCTATTTTCAAGTGTTTTGCTAGCCATCCACTATACCTGAATGACGATTTAAATATCTTGCAATAATAATCGACAAAGGTTAGAGTTTTCCGGCAATAACCTGGATAGCAGCACCGTATTTCCTGACTAAGCGTGCAGGATTTACCTGTTTTTGAAAATCAGCTTTAGAGATAGCAGAGGGAAAAAGCACTGCGCCCATTAGCATGGATATGTGTAGAGGTACTCTAATAAGGCAATATGGTAACCATTTGAAGCTGATAATGACATTTTTGCATTCAAGAAATTATTCCAAAATTGAGCTTTCTCCGAAAGAATTGCTTGAAATTAGTCAGGACATTAACCGGAAGTTTACACCAAGTGCGGTAATCGACTCACCAGAGCCTGAAGACAAAACTAAGCCTTCGCCGAAAGAAATGTTTGAGATCAGTGAAGAAATCAGACAGGATTTCGCTCCCAGAGCATCAGACAACCCTCAGGAACTTGTTCTTTTGCCTGTCGATCCCGACCATCTTTATGCCTACTGGAATCTAAATGATGACAAACCATGCACCACTCAAAAAATAGACTCCGGGAATCAACTGACCTTAAGAATTTATCCGGAGCTAAACATAAATTCGGATATAACTGAAAAAAAGTCATGGTTCGATGTTGCCATTGATAGTCATCAGGCTCAACAGCAAGTTTTTTTACCCATGAAGACAGATGAAACAGCCTATAGCGCAACAATTGGCAAGCGTAATCCAGATAACAGCCTTGCTCCATTCGTCCAATCCAACATCACCCATGTCCCGGCTGGAAAGATAATACCGAAGGAATTTAAAGAAAGTCAGAAGGAAAGTAAGCTTGAGTTCAAGGCCATGCCACCCCTCACGATAGCAAAACGTGAAGTATCCTATTACACGAAAAACAATGCCTCGGGACAAGGAAATAATCAGTAGTCGCAATGAAAAAAGGATTCCTTAGTATTATACTCCACGCACACCTGCCCTATGTGCGGCATCCGGAACATGAGAGTTTTTTTGAAGAAAACTGGCTATTCGAAGCCATTACCGAATGTTACATTCCGTTAATCGGCGTTCTTGATCGGCTACATAAAGATAGAGTGGATTACCGGCTGACACTTTCACTATCACCGCCACTCATATCGATGCTGCGCGATGAATTGTTAAAAACCCGCTATTTGAAGTATCTGCATCGATTGCTGGAACTGGCCGAAAAGGAAATCATCAGAACCCGTAAACAACCCGAGTTTCATAAATTGGCGCGATTGTACCGCCGCTTTTTCCAAAACACACTGGACATCTATCAGGATCAATACAACTGTGATTTATTGACCGCTTTCCAAAAGCATCACAAGGCAGGTACTCTTGAATTGATAACCTGTGCCGCGACTCACGGTTTTCTGCCATTGCTCAATGTTAGCGAAACTGCAGTTCGCAATCAGATCAATATTGGCATTGAAACGTTTAAAGCAAATCTGGGTTTTGCGCCGACCGGTTTTTGGCTGCCTGAATGCGCTTACTATCCGGGTCTGGAGACAATACTGGGCGAAGCCGATATCAAGTATTTTTTTGTTGATACTCACGGCATCATGGATGCCAGTGAGCCTCCACGTAATGGTGTCTATGCGCCACTGGATTGCGGTAATGGCGTAGCAGCATTCGCACGGGATCCTGAATCATCCAGGCAGGTCTGGAGTTCTCATGAAGGCTACCCTGGGGATTTCGATTACCGCGAATATTACAGGGACATCGGTTTCGATCTTGATTTGGATTATATCGCGCCCTATATTCTCGATAGCGAAATCCGCATCAATACAGGAATCAAATACTTTCGCGTAACAGGCAAGGATTTGCCTAAAGAAAGCTATAATCCCAAAAAAGCGTTAGCTAAAGCTCGCCAACACGCGCAGGATTTTATCAATAAACGCAAGCAGCAAATTGACTCGCTTAATACCTGGATGGATAGACCGCCGATAATAATAGCCCCTTACGATGCCGAACTTTTTGGACATTGGTGGTTTGAAGGGCCGCATTGGCTGGAATCTGTACTACGCCTGACAAACGAGAATACCAATAGCATTCAGACCATCAGTTGCAGTGATTATTTAATTAACCAGTCATCCCACCAGGTGGCTACGCCTTCAGCATCAACCTGGGGCGATCAAGGTTACTACAGCTACTGGATCAATGAAACTAATGACTGGATCTATCCTTTCCTGCATAAAGCCGAAGCGGACATGGAAAAATTGGCATCCGATCTCCAGAATTTAGAGGTCAGCCCATTGCAGACACGGGCTTTGAATCAGGCAGCCAGGTCAATTTTACTGGCACAAGCCTCGGATTGGCCATTCATAATGAAATCCGGAACAACTATCGACTATGCGAATAAACGCATCACAGATCACCTGGCGAGATTTAACTATTTGCATGGTTGTATTCGTAAGAACAGGATAAACGAACGCTATTTGACAGCATTGGAGATCATGGATAACATTTTTCCGGACATTGATTTCCGTGAGTATAACCCTTCAAAAAAGCGATCATCTGTTTAGTCTCAGTCTTATCCAACGCATCAAGGGCTTCTCTCTCTGTAGGGCAGGATGATGATTCCGTCAAATATCCGCAACGTAGTATTTATCGATTCAACTTATAAAAATATGATCTGACATTAATATAGTTCACGGCCTTTAATAAAAATCGCCTATCATAACGCTACATTACGACTGCAAAGCTCACTTTTGAGGCGGATTATTTATGAGGGTTCCATGAAGCGTTTGTTATTGTTTGTTATTTCTACGGCGTTATTAAGCTATGGTCATAGCGCCTTTGCACGTAAGCAAATTAAAGGCTCCGAGCAAAATACGCTACAATGCGCTGCATTCAGCCCTTATGTGGGTAAACTAAATCCCGATTATGGCGCTCATCCATCCCCGGAATTAATCAATAGCTTACTGGATACATTGGTAAAGGAAACCCCTTTTCGCTGCATCATGACCTATGGCGTACTGAATGGTCTGGACACTATCTTTAAGGCGGCGGAAACACGACATATTAAGGTTATTGCAATTCTCTGGCTGGATAATGACATTGCCGTCAATTCACAATCCATTGTTAAAGGCATTGAAGTGGCTAAGGCTTTCCCGAAAACCATAATAAAACTGAGCTGCGGTTCTGAAGTAAGAACCCGTCACGGCAATGCTTTTGATGGTGAAATCATCCGCTGTATAGATGAGTTGCGTAAAGCGGGGGTTACTCAACCGATCACTACGATAGATACATGGTGGGAATGGTGCAATCGATCCTTGACCTGTGAACAGAACAGTTTTGCGTCGCAAGTGGATTGGATTGGAACCAATATTTTCCCCTGGTGGGAAAATAAATTTTCCGGCGTTCATACCTGTACGTCAGCTGAGAAAGCAGCAGACTTTCATATCGCAAGACTTGAAGAGATTCGCCGGGCTTATCCAGGCAAAGAAGTTGTTGTGACTGAATTCGGCTGGCCGAATGGGCCTGAAGGCGGCACTGAAATCAATTTTAAGACCGGACAGCATTGCGGTATTGCAAACAAGAAAAATCAAAAGCTGGTTATTCAGTCGACATTTAAAAAACTGGCAAAAAAGCATTGGTCAGGCGTAGTGTTCGAAGCGTTCTCGGAAAACTGGAAACCAACCCAAGAAGGTAACTTTGGCAGTTTCTGGGGGATTTGCCAGGGCGAACCCCCTTATACTTGTGCAAAGGGATTAATCAGCCATTGATAAAAAACCGGATATTATATGGGAACAGTTTTATCATCTCCCGTCGTTTGATAGAATACCGCTCCCCAGTCATATCTAGAAATTGACTGCACTTATTAACGTAACCACTTAGCTATATTTATCAACTGTATGATCTAGATTATGCGCCCCCCTTTCTTGTATCACCTTAGGCCGTAAGTAACTATTTTTATCGGCTTAAACTATTTACAACCTACTATACTTGTCAGCTGCCCCCTATAAAACATCCTGGATGATTCAACCGATTTATTAAGGCTGTAAGCTTAAACTTGCTATGCAATAGTGAGTAGACAAGACACACGAAACATAACTTACTAGAAACCCCTTTTTTTTAAATGAATACTGTGAAATCGATTCTACTTCTTTTGATGCCTGTCTGGTTAGTTTTGGTGTCTGATGTCAGTTATGGACGCCATGCCGCCATAATGATCGACGCTGATAACGGTAGCATATTGCACGAAGTAGACTCGACACGTTCATGGTATCCGGCTTCTCTCACCAAAGTAATGACCCTCTACATGGCATTTGATGCGTTAAACGCGGGGCAAATTCACTTATACGATAGCTTAAGAACATCTTACCAAGCGTCGCGCCAACCCAATAGCAAGTTGGGTTTACGGCAGGGAGAAACATTAACGGTTCAGGATGCAATTTTAGCCATTATCACCCGCTCTGCAAATGATGCTGCTGTTGTCTTGGCCGAACATCTGGGCGGTACTGAAGAAAGTTTTGCTGTTAAAATGACTTCTAAGGCGCATGCCTTAGGCATGTACGATACTCACTTCATGAATGCGACAGGCCTTCCTCATCAATGGCAAGTGACTACTTCCCGGGACATGGCCATTCTTGCCTGGAAGATACAACGGAATTTCCCTAACTATTACCCGTATTTTTCTGCTCATAGCTTTAATTACAAGGGCCGCGAACTACGTGGTATCAACAAATTTACCGCCAGTTATCCCGGCGCTGAAGGCATGAAAACTGGATTTACGTGCGGTTCCGGCTACAATCTGATCTCAACAGCCAGCCAAAATGGCAAGCGCCTGATCGGTGTTATATTAGGGGGAATGACCAGCGCGGAACGTTATCAACTAATGATTAAGATGATGGATGACGGCTTTGCTGACAAATATACTACCTCCCCAGAACGAAACATCACGATAGCTTCAACACATTTCACAGGGACGCCACCCTATCAGCTTGGTTGCGGGAATGGAGCATCTACAAATATTGGTTCTAGCTATAGTGTCGGGAGTAATGGCAACAAACGGCAGCATACCGGCAAAAGTCAGCGTGTTAACAAGTCCAGATACATAAGCCATCGCAAACATGTTAAAAAATCCAGGACTGTCAGTAAAAGCAAAGCCGCTAACAAGACCAAAGCTGCCAGTAAAAGTAAGCAAAGCAACAAAAGTAAGAGTATTCGCAAAACCAAACCTGCTAGCAAGAGCAAAAGTGGCGCTAAAAAAACCAAGCCTAGCAAAACTCGCTATCGCCGTTCCTAGAATGGCAAAAGTTACTGATTTTTTAGTTCACAGGATCATCCGGGGGCTTTCTAACAAAACTACTACTTTATGCGGGATGACAATGACTATCTCACCTGCCTAAGTTAATTCCAGAAAAAGTTCACCCTGTTTAATTTTTACAGGAGCCGCTTTAGCTTTTATACTCGCAGCTACAGCAGTTCTTTAAGAAATTATTAATCCTGGAAATTACTTAAAGGCTATGAGCCTCCAGAGTGCGCGATAACGCAAACCTCATAATCAAAAGAGTCATCATGACCGGATATAGCAGAAAATGTTGCTGTAATTCCAGACTAGCTCCAACACAAAGCATTAGAATCCAGGGCTGAATTATGCTTTTTTTAGAAAGAGACTTCATAGAATTAAAGCTTACATCATCCATTTTAGATTGTTGGCCAATAATGAATAAAGAAACAAAAGCCGTCATCAATGCAAAATAAAGCGGGAAGAAAAAAAATATCGGCGAGTCATCGTAAAATAACGGCTTCCAGTATGCAAACCAAACGATTAATAGGCTGCTGGCAAAAATATCGTACCAGATTGTAGCCGGCATTTTTTTAAAAGTGATACCTGCCATACTGATAATAGCTAACACCAAACCAGTATAAATAAACACCGGCGAAACCAGTATACTTAGCAAAGAACTGTCTGTTTGTATCATGGAACATAGGGTGAGGCTAAGAATAATGAAAAGCGGCATGACAATCCCTAGATATGGTGGGTTTAAAAGTGAAAATAAGTAGTGTTCAGTAGCTAATTTTATTATATCTCGACGTTATTATCAGATTATCAAACAAGAGTTATGCACAGGCATTGTGGAAAAAATGAATTCTCATGATCGCTGAATTTATATGATCAGGTTATCAGTAAAGTCAATAAGTGATAAACTTAAATTAATAGACTAATGAAATAATTTTTTGTATTACAAAAGCCGGCATAATTGATACCACCAAATTCCGGAAGTTGAATATTGCGTATTATTTTGCAGTAAAAAATAAAATCAACAGATTAATAAAAACACAACTAATGCAGGTAGCGATCCATCATGAGTATGAAAAAACCCATCACCCATACACCACTGTTGTTGAGTAGCCTAATCTTCTCAATTATAGTGGCGGGATGTGCAACAACGGCTACGACTGCTACAGGCCAGAATGACCCTTGGGCAGGCTGGAACCGGGGTACTCAGACATTCAACGATGATCTCGATAAAGCTATATTAAAACCAATGGCAAAAGGTTATCAATGGATTACACCGGAGATTGTTAGTGAAGGTGTCACCAATTTTTTCAGTAATCTAAACGACATAGGTGTAACTATTAATGATTTTCTACAGTTTAAATTTACCCAGGGCGGTATGGACGCAAGTCGTTTTCTGATTAATACAACCGTAGGCGTTGCCGGTTTTGTTGATATTGCCAAGATGATTGATTTACCCAAGCATAAAGAAGACTTTGGTCAAACCTTAGGATCTTGGGGCGTACCATCAGGCTCTTATCTGGTATTGCCGTTTTTCGGACCAAGCTCACCTAGAGATACGGTTGGGCTAATTGGCGATGCGCTATTGAATCCGCTAACGTATGTATCTGTCTTTGGCGGGGCTGCTGTCAATGCGGCTACTGCAGGTGGCAGAGTGCTCGATGTTACTGATACACGTGCCAATTTAATGACCACTGAAAAAGTAGTCGAAGAAGGTTCTGTCGACCGCTACGATTTTATTAAAAACTCTTACCAGCAGAACCGGGAATATCTTGTTTATGACGGTAGTCCTCCTGATGATATTGACCCCGATCTGCTAGACGAGAGTGCTGTAGAAGGCGACGAGCCAGGTAAAGAAATGAATACATCGAATTCAATACCCGCTAATGAGGGCAATAACAGCACCAAGGGACTAGGCGCCCCAAATGCACAATCCCCTGATAAAAAACCTGGGCACTTTCTGGAGTTAACTGCGCCGCAATAGTAAATTAGCCATGGATAAAATACCTTATCCTGATAACTGGAGTGATATTGACACTACGGTCTATAATGGTTCGGTCAAGGTATTTAATACCGTCAAAAAAATGCTCAGTGTCAAAATGACACTGCATGCGGATACCCAGGTTCAACAAGGCGACATTTTTTTATTCAACCATTTTTCCCGCTTTGAAACATTTATCCCCCAATTCCTGATTTTTGAACAAACCGGAGCATACAGCTGCGCCATCGGTTCGGGAGAATTCTTTGAAGAAGACACCGTATTGTCGAGATACCTGAAAAGCGTCGGTGTATTTCCACATGACCATAATCGGCTTTTTCCATTGCTTGCCGCCCAGATTTTGCGTGGACGCAAGGTGATCATCTTTCCAGAAGGGGGCATGGTCAAAGATCGCGATGTTATAGATGACAAGGGTCATTACAGCATTTACTCAAGAATTACCGGACAGCGGCGCAAACAACACACTGGCGCGGCGGTGCTGGCACAGGGAATAGAAGTTTTCAAGACGATGATTCGTGATGCCTATGCAGATCAAAATCAGGCTCAACTTTTACAATGGAAAGAGGAATTGCAACTCGACAGTCTCGATCAATTACTAACTTCAGCGCTAAAACCGACGCTGATTATCCCTTCAAATATTACTTTTTATCCAATACGGTCTTCAGATAATCTGTTATTAACCGGGGTTGAGCTTTTTGCCGGTAATTTAAGTGTACGTCAGACAGAAGAACTACTGGTCGAAGGCAACATCATACTCAAAAATACCGACATGGATATCCGTATGGGTACACCCATAGTCCCCCAAAAGATCTCGCACTGGTGGAACCGCTATCTTCTGAGCTTGATTATGTCAGAAGCTAAAACCCTGGATGATGTTTTTGCCATGCATTCATCCACTAATGGTCTCAAACAAAAAATACTGGCATCATATTTTAAAAAAAGCGCCATTGTCATACGCGACCACTACATGAAAGAAATCTATGAGAATGTCACGATTAATTTAAGCCATCTCGCATCAACGCTAATCATGTATTACATAGGAAATGGTCAAACGCATATAAAGCGCCAATGTTTTTATACGGCCCTTTACATCGCCGTCAAGCATTTACAAAAAAACAGCAAAATCAACCTGCACAGAAGCCTACTTAACCCGATGGATTACAGTGATTTGATCTCGGGAACCAGCAAGCGCTTTGACCAATTTATCTGTGTGGCAAAAACCACTGATCTGATTATTGAACACAAGGACAATTATCAGTTTTTACCTAAACTTTTGGAAGCACAAGACTTTGACAACATCAGACTGGAAAATCTGGTCGCCGTCTACAATAACGAAGCAGAACCTATAACAGCAATCCGGACGCTGATAATTCAAGCTTTGAACGAATGTGACCGAATATCCCCTAAACAGCTGGCTGGCTGGTATTTTGAAGATGAATGCCGTGATTTAAACTGGGAACGGCATGCCTATGCCAAGCCCCTTTATGACGATATCAATGAGCATGAAACAGCTACAGCCGATCCCTCGCCTTTTTTTCTCAGGCCCAAACACGATAACGGTATCGGCGTGTTGCTCATTCATGGATTGCTTGCCAGCCCCGCTGAATTAAGGGACTACGGCGAACATCTCGTGCAACAGGGCTATACGGTAATGGCCGTGCGTTTGAAAGGACACGGATCATCACCTTATGCCTTACGCAACCAAACATGGGAAGACTGGTATGCTTCTGTGCAGAGGGGTTTCAATATTCTAAAAGTTCATTGTAAACATATCTTCGTCAGCGGATTTTCTACCGGCGGAGCTTTAGCACTTAAGCTGGCATCTCAGCAATACCCGGAAATAATTGGTATATGTGCTGTTGCCGTCCCGATAAAATTCATCAATCCCGCCTTTATGCTGGTGTCCTTATTGTATGGAGTTAACAAACTGGTCGATTGGGTATCATCATATGAGGGCGTTAAACCTTTTATTGATAACTTCTCCGAACATCCAGCCATCAATTACCGGCATGTGCCTGTCAAAAGTTTATATGAATTAAGACGACTTATTCATGATATGGACGATTTTTTGCCGCTTTGTAACATTCCTGTCCTCATCTTACACGGCGAACATGATCCAATAGTTTCTGTAGATAGTGCGCCGGAAATTATGGATAAACTGAAGACCAAAAATAAGCAGCTCAAGATTATTGATTCAGTCCGCCACGGTATCTTAATGGAAAATATTAGCGGAACCTGGAACTTAATTAATGATTTTATGACCCGTTGCTCAAATAAAACAGTTAAACTGTAAGACCTGCTGGTGTTATATTGCTGCTTAGACTTTCAACAAAATCGAAATCCAACAACGTTTGGGGACAGGACTAACGCCAACCTGCAATATCTGCGATCGGTCCGTCTTTTGTGATCTGATTTCGCAAATATTATTGATCTCATAACGGCGCGTCTAAATACGACTTGGTGCTGCACTTGCCTGGCCTCTGGATTTTTTGACAAAAATAGCCGTCAAAATGACGGCTATTTTCATATCGGTTTAAAATCTTAAATTACAGAGAACTATTCAGAGCAATCTGGAATCCCTTTTTCCGGGATTGATGCTTGGAGTAAGGGACAGATACCAAAAAAATCAATATATGCCCCCTCCCCTCACCTTATCCCTAAAGGGGGCAAGGAATGGCTTATAAACCTAGAATTTCAAAAATTCTAAAATCAGGAACAATACGACTGTTAATCCTAATCCGCAAGAAATCACTCCGGCAATGCTGGCATAAGGCCCCAATTTCCCCGCTGCCGGTAATTTTTTTAGCGCATTAATATTTTTTATAGCAGGATAAGCTCCGTTATATTCCAACACCAGAATCACAATAACCGCAACGACAAGCGCCAGCAAATTAAAGCTGTGTGGATAGTGAGATGAAGCTCCCATGAAAAACAACATTGGAATTGAAAACAAAGCGTTAGTTCTTGAAGCCAATCCCGCCGTAGCCAAAGCGCCCGCTGCCTCTGGTAAAGCTTCTCCACCTTGGGCTACTTGTGTTGCGGAAGCAATCACTATTTTCTGTTTCGGCCATATGATTAACCAAACATTCAAAAACATGAGCGTTCCTAATAATGCGCCAACATAAATATCAATCGACATCCCGCCGCCTCTTATGGCGAAAATCCCAAGACCCGTCAAAAAAGTAAACATGGCCCCCCAGCGAAACCACCATAAGGCGCGGGGAACCAATTTCTGTATGGCATCCGATTTAGCTGAAGCATCTGCTTCTTTAAAATACTCAGTTTGTACAAAATTAAAATAGTAGAGCAAACCTATCCATGTGATGCCTCCCAAAAAATGCCCCCACCTCAACAGCATTTCCAAACCAGCACTTGTTGTAACTATACCCATAATGAATACCCCTTATTGTTATTTTTTATGTAGTAACTATTCAAGCCATAGCATCCCATTCTTTAGGAAAAAAGCGGGGTCGAGGGGAATTTTACAAGTATTAACATGTTTAAAATCCCCCATAATCCCTTTTTTTCAAAGGGGAAGATAATAAATTGAATAACTGCGTTATTTTTAAATTGCTCACCTGAACTATTAAAGTGAACAGGTAGATATTCGACAAAATACCTGAAGCATGTCAAGTTAATTAATAAATAAATAATAATTCTCAGGGTAATTGTTAATTACTAACCGGTTCCAGGCTGTGTGTCCCGAACAATTTATCCGCATCGCTTGCCTACGGACGATCCGGTATTATCGAGAAAGCTAATCCTGAAGCCTGGTCATCCACGGGTCTTTGATATAAGGGTCCACATGAAAAGCAAGCGCTTCGGGTTTATGCAACAAACCTTCTTCCCCCGAAGCATTAGGGTTTAATTGTCTCTTTTCGACAAAATCGGCCATACGACGTGTGTTATAAATCACCAGCACACGATTGCCGTTGCTACTGTGGTAAATCTGAAAAGCCACATTATGTTCAGCAAAGACAGGATTTCTGTTTATCAAAGCATCAAGCTTATTCTCATCTCCATGGGCCAAATTTTTTAAGATGGAATCATCACGATTTCTGATAAGTGATTCCAGATGCTTCATCAGTGCACCTGCCAGCTGATGTCTTTGCAGAATCCGAACTTCCTGATCAGAAAATGAAAAACTTTCAGCCACAAGATAATGCCTGTCTCTTTCTCCATCATTGGCAAACAACGAAATTTTATCCAGCATTTGATGCTCCAACGCATTAAGGAATGACCGGGGCGCGCGGATATGTTTATCAACCGTGACCACCCACGGCAACGCCCGACCGGTTGTCTCAAAGCGTTCCTTTACGCTGCTGATAACACTGGATCTGATCAATTCATTTTCTCGGCCTTCAGGTTTAACAATAAACGCATCTACCGCTGTTATTTGGGTATGAAAACCGTATTCCTTGAATTGATCGACCAGAGTGGAATAACGTGGCTGATAGGGAATACCTGTACCATCATAAAGAATATTGATGTGGTTTTTTTTGGCACGACCTGCAACCGAATCACGTAACCGGTTTGCAAAAGGTTCCACATAGACATAATCGTCGCTATGGTGGCTGGCCGCAGTAAGAACCTTGTACAGATCGCTTTTTTTACGAAACTCATCCAAGGATGCAATAACAAAATTATCTCCGCAGTGTGCCTGTAAAATTTCTTCAACAGCTGTTTTGCCTGATCCTGCGCCTCCCATAGACATAAATAATTTGGGATTCGCATCAGGGACCTTGCCTTCGAAGAGACATTCTTCAGCCTCATCCAGTTTTTTTATAATTTTACTCAGTCTTTCGTAAGCGATTTCAACGGCTCGCTCCAGCCGGGTATCGCCCTCTGCAGCGGCTATCATTTTGTCTTTAAGCCCTTCATTTTTCACCAGATCAAATATCAGCGCCTTATCGCCTTGGCATTGCTTGAGTAGTTCAACAAGCTCTATATGACCTGGTGTACGCAGACCTGTCAACATGTTAATATCAAGACAAAACAGCGGTGCTGCTCCGTCTTCGGCAATGCTAATGCCGTCAATTTCATACTTTCCAGAATGGCGCAGTTCCTCTGTGCCGGGCAAATAACCCAGCATATTTTCAGAGGCACAGAGCGGATAATCGGCCAAATGCTTTCCCGCTATAAACAGTTCTTTTTTAATACTGTCCACCGGCACCAGGCCGCCATTTACTGAAACCAGGCATTCTATACCGGCCTCTGTTTTATGCGACAAAAAAGGAATGCCGGATATAAATCTTTTGTTTTCCGGCCATTTTCCATAAGCGTTGGGTTTATTTTGCAGGCCTTTACTGCGTTTCGGATCAAGCGCGTGCTCAAAGGCAAGGGTGATTTCCCTGAGACTACTGTCAGGATTATGCAAGGCTGCTGCGTCACTCGCATCAATTCGTCTGAAATCTATGCCCTGTTCATAAACACTCTTGATTGCCGGCAACTTGCCAAGCATCGTAATAAAAAAATCAAGCGTTAATCTATTGCCAAAGGTGAAGGGTCTTACGCTGCGCATTTTTTGGTAAAAACTGGCCAGCCTTTCAGCAATATTTCCGGTTCTGATAACAAAGCCATTATTATCAAAAATTGCCGAATCCTTATTGCCATCGTCATCCAAAACCAGGCGTTCTATCGTTTCACGAAACTCTTTTCTTTTATCGGCGTCAGTCATCGTGCCAGGGCGATGGGTAACGGTTGGTTGTTCCTTCCAATCCTGAAACATTTCACGATGAATACGCGAAAAAAGCCCGGTGAGATAAGTTACGCGCTTGGTC
>JBAQEN010000232.1:0-5272 GCA_049286765.1 Methylococcaceae bacterium | reverse complement strand
ACACAACGATTGTCTTTCTTCCAATTAGATCAAATTCAACTTTTCCATATTCACGGCCAAGCATTACGCCTAAATTAAATACTTCGGCTGGTTTTTCAACCTCAATACCAACGCAATAACTAGAACCTCCAAAATACCCAGGCGTGAACTTAATACCTAACCCTTTCAATTTATCAATTAGGTCGATAGCTGTTTTATTTAATGGCCTCATGGTAATCACCTTCACCGCTCCTAAGCGGCACTCTTTTCAGTCATCGAGTGGTCGATAATAGGCTTGTAACCTTGTCCTTCAAGTTCCGCTTTCTTCTGTATCATGGCGTACTCGCCCACCGCACAGTCCCATTGTGGCGATCCGTCTTTATGCAAATTAGTTTTAATCCAGTAGGTAACGATCATCTATTGCTCCTCAAATAATTTAAAAAACCCATGTAGCTTATTATCCGGTTTTTGTTTTAATTGTCAAGCGTTTTTACTTGTCAATGTAAAATAAACAGTTGTTCTTATTTGGTTTTCTTGTCGCTTTGGGAGGCAAAGCTCTTAATTACATCAGTCTGACCGACAACTTGAGTGCGTAGGGCATCGAGTTCGCCGGTAGTTCGGCTAAGTTGTGTCGCAAGCTCTCTGACCTCTTTGCGCGTAGCGGTCAAATCAGCCTCTAAGGCTTGCTTGTCTTTTTCAAGCTTACCTATGACTACGGCGCTGCTGGTTTTCTGTTCTTTTAACTGCTCAATCAGCCGTGAGGCATCGGCCTTGGCCGTGGCCGCCTCTTCGATCTTCACTCGTTCGCGGTCGCTGGCCGCCTCAATCTTTTGCCCGGCCTCGGCAAGTTGACCTCGTAAGCGGTCGGCTTCGCCCTGGGCTGACTGCAAGGCGGTGTCTTGCTCGGCAAGTTGCCGGGTAAAGTCGGCGGTAAGCCTGGTGATCTCTGCGGCATGTTGATTGCGCGAGGCTTCGGCTTCGGAATGAACACTAGCAAGTTCCGCTTGTTGCGCCTCGATCTGTTCCCGCATCTGGTTAGCCGTGGCGGATAAGGCCGCTTCCATCGCAGCGGCTTCCGTAGCCGCTTGTTGTGAAGTCGATAGTGCTGCGGCAAGATCAGCTTCCGCTTTCTCAAGTTTTACGCTATCGGCGTCGCCTTCGCTCTCTAACTGCTCGATTGCGGCGACCGCTTCATCCAAGCGTCGTTTGGTGATCTTAATTTCGGTGTCGGTTTTTTCGCGGATGGCGGCAATTTCTTTGCCCGCTTCACTGGCGGCGGCTTGCCAACATTGAGAAAAGGCGGCTTTAACATTATCCGGCATTTCAATAATGATCGGCATCGGCGCAGCCTTTCGTGTTTCCTGCCAGGCGTCTATATGTTTATAAATAGTGGTGAGACTCCCCCCACCTAATGCGTCGCGCAAGGCCGTAGGCGTAACCTCTTTGCCGTTTGCAGCTAAAGCATCGGCAGCCTGAAAAACTTCTTCTTGAGTATGTAGCGCTTTGCGTCCCATAAATACCTCTAACTTAAATGATAAGATAAAATAACGTATTACTTTTTATTTTATCTTATCAAAAATATTATTTTATGTCATTAAAATTTAGTGCTAACTTCGTATCTCTAACGTAAGCCGACTTGTTATCAATTCGACCACTAATTAACCGCTTTAAACATTCACTATCTGTAGTGGCTCGCGTTTGAAAATGGTTGGGCTTGCATTTGACGCCGATTTCGGCTCAAATTATCTGCAAATGAGCTTGCAATTATCGGCACCGGCTTGCAATCCATTTTCGTGGGCTCACAATAATTGCAACTGTAGGATGATCCGTGTGTTGTCCTCAAAAATGAGGTGAATTTGAAAAATATAGCCGGGAATGATGTCTCTATTTTTTTATACCGCTTTGAATTACGCGGTAATGGCATCGACTTTGTTTTGAATCAGGCTATTGCTGAGGATATGTACCCAGATATCGATGAGAAAATGAAACCGCTCGTCCACGCCTGTTGCGAAACACTATTACGGTACAGACACTTCAGTGTGAGTAACACCATTATGGACGGCAATTTTCTTGTTACGGGAGAATTTGAGGTCATGCTAAGTAAGTGGCTAGAACGACACTTTGCGCATACTGAAAAGGAACGGTTATTCCAGGATGCTAAAAGTATTTCCGATCTTCTAGGAGAGGTTATGGACAGAAGAACTCAAGAAATGAAGAAAGGAAAACAACAAACCCCACACCCAATAGAGCACACACCAAATCCCAAGAAGATAAAAAAAGGGCTTGAGCAACTGGGAAAAGCAAAATTCCTACAGGCAGAATTACAATGGATTGCAGAGGGACAGAAAATACGACCAGAATTAAAACAGTTGCATCCTGACGATTTGCCCCCTGATGTTACCGCATCAAGGGGATATGACCATAGAGGGCATTGTTATGTTTTCGGGCATAATAAATATGGGGAGCTGGGGAGGATCGTATTGATCAAGGTTCGTGAACAAGAAATGTTGATGCAGGCCGATCTCTACATAGGACAGGAAAAGCAGAAATCCACTATCGCAAAAAAGAAAAAGGAAATATTTGAGAAAGTGGTTGCAACTGTTAACGTCTGCTTTGATGGCCTATAATATGGCTGTTTAAATAGACAAATCAATAACATTTTTACATTAAGGAGATTCAACAATGGGCGACTGGTCAGATTATTTTGAGGATTTTCCAGAAGAGAATCCAGCAAATCAAATAAATGGGACTTACTATCCTCCTAATAGCCGTGAACGTGAAGAAAAGGAATTACAGGAAGAACTCCGAAAAGTTAATCAACGGCTACGTAAACCATCTCCTACCAAATCGGTATAAAGGTTCTGCGCCCAAATACAAAATGGGTCATGGGAGGTCAAGTAAGGCTTATTGCCCAAAATTGCACGAATCCTTACCGTTACCTGGATTGACACCGGTGCGGACCTTGTCATCGCCTGGCACATTTGCAAAAAATCCTTGCCTTCAAATTTCCGGATAGAATCAACTAAAGTGAGAAATTCCACCCGATAAAATCACTTAATGTGAGAAGGAAATCCGCCTGGCGCATTTAATGCGAGAAAAAGTGATTTTATAAAATCAATTAATCCGAGATAAAAAAGCCGGATAAGTGCAAGAAATTCCGATTATGAAATCAAGAAACTACACCTATCTCTAACTGTAGCGGCCCGATAATATAAATCACAGGAACCGATTACATCGGTTTTTCGGGACCACATTAGCTGATAATATCGGGGCGCCAGGAACCACATTAAATGAGAATGAGCCCACATTAATTGATAACAGCCCGATAACATCCGCCAGGAACCACATTAACTGAGAATGACGATAGTTACTCAGCGCCAATCAAATACATCGTCACGGTGCTGGTGGTCCAGGTGGCCACTCCGCTTCCGAAGAAATCCTGATCCTCCGTCCATACTGGACAATCCAAGGCCAGCGCGGTGGCTAACACCGGCCAGTCACGAACGTCACGGATACGTTGACGTGCGTTAGCCTCAAATTCGCAATAGACATCAAATTCGATACACTGCACCAACGTTGGCAACCGGCTCAGTACCGCAGCACCGACGCCCCAGTCCAGACCACGCGCAGAAAAGATTGGCGGGAGGTACTTCTCGGCATCCGCAAAAGCCTCGTCGGGCGCAAAGAAAGCCGTCGTGTCGTAGTACTGGTTCAACAGTTTAAATACTCGTTGGCCCAGCACCGCGCGGACAAGAATGTTAGCGTCAAGCACCAGAGCCTGGTGACTCATCGCTTGTCAGTCGCGCGGCGTGTCTTGAACTCGTCCACAATGTCATCTTCTGATACACGCAAAGCTGACATCATAGCCTCCAATTTTGCCGCCGCCTGCTTGAGCGCATCCAGCTCCGCCTGGTTTCGGCCAGGACGTGCCGGAATGTAATAGCCGATTGTTTCCCCGTGACGAGTGATCGCGATCGGAGACACGGACTCCAGATACGAAGGCAAATTTGCCCGGAATTCTTTCACACCCACTTTGGTTTCCATGACACCCTCTTTGTGTACTTAGGTGTACACATTATAGCGGTACTATAAGCGTTCGACAAAACGATCGTTTTGTCGAACGCCGGAAGCAAGGTCGTTTTTCGTCGAAATTCCCCGTTATTCAGTGCAGAATACTGGTTTTAAAAATCAAAGTCTGATTTACCTATGCAGCGATGAGTTTGTCGAACATTGTTGTGAATCAATTGGATACGCCATTCTCAGTTAATGTGGTTCCTGGCGGATGTTATCGGGCTGTTCTCAATTAATGTGGGCTCATTCTCACTTAATGTGGGCCAGAGTGCTCCGATATTCTCAGCTAATGTGGTCCCGAAAAACGGATGTAATCGGTTCCTGTGATTTATATTATCGGGCCGCTACATCTAACGTAAGCCGACTTGTTATCAATTCGACCACTAATTAACCGCTTTAAACATTCATTATCGAGTGATTCATAGTGTCACTACCCTTTAAAGTAATTTTGTAAACGGATTTTAAGTAAAGTTGTAAACAAACTGCGTATTTAAGTAATTTTGTAAACGGATTTTAAGTAAAGTTGTAAACAAACTGCGTATTTAAGTAATTTTGTAAACAAACTAAACTCGTTTGTTAATTGAGTGAGTTTATTTTAAAGACTATTTTAACCACAGGCGCAAGTCCAAGAATAAAATAAGAATAGATAAAAAGACTAAAAGAAGAAAAGAATAGAGATTTTTACCTGACCTAAAAGCATATTGTTATCATGTTGTTAGGCGTGTTTTTATCGTCTTGCTGTGGGTTAAATCTTCTACTATGCCATTGACTGCGGGTTAAATCTTCTACTTATCGCCTCAACTGCGGGTTAAATCTTCTACTTGCTGCGGGTTAAATCTTCTACTTATCACCTCAACTGCGGGTTAAATCTTCTACTTTGGTACAAAAAAGAGTCTATTTTTTTTGTCTAAGGACATCAAAAAACCACCTGCGGGTTAAATCTTCTACTTGCTGCGGGTTAAATCTTCTACAATTGCGGGTTAAATCTTCTACTTGCTGCGGGTTAAATCTTCTACTTTGACCTTACTTATCCACCGTTTATTTGCATAAAAATGTTCTTGGTTTTTGCAGAAATTTGATTTTCAAAACGTAATGTTTTCAGCGTAATGTATCGTTCTACACAATTTTCAAACCACTATCTCGCGCCTTTGTCTCATTATCAGTATCTCGCTTGCCAGCCGCCTTCTGTTCTTTAATAAAATCACTGGAAGGGTAAACCGTA
>JBAQEN010000231.1:0-3326 GCA_049286765.1 Methylococcaceae bacterium | reverse complement strand
GTCGTGAAATGCTACTTCCGAGCGATGCCACACCGTATAAGTTTTGCACCAGAATTCTACCGCCGGTTCCAGTTCGCCAGGTATTTGAAATGCTCCGGTGTGAGTTGCCGATCGATAGAAGTTTTGCCTCGCAGCCGTCCGTGGTTGAATAATGGTTCGGTATGCCGTGGTATTATCGTGCTTGACCGAAGGGTAAGTCGACGATCTATAGAAGTTTTGCGGTGGAGCCGTCCGCCGTGGTTGAGTGATGGTTCGATATGCCATGGCTTCTTCGCGCTTGACCGTAGGCGCAGTGCTGCTACAAGCATTCAACACAAATGTAATCGCCAGCAAAAGTAAAATTCGCATAATCAATCGATTCCTTTTTAATTGAGTTAATTCAGCGTTGATCGGTTTCAAGGCAATGTTTTTGCGTATTGGTTCTGTCGAAAATTTTATTTTTTAGGCAAATTCGAAAACTGAATACTCTATATTCAATAGCCTACAATTACACAATACCGTCAAAAACAAGCTTTGCGACAGAACCTTACGGGGTCAGATTCGATTTATTTTGAAAACACATTTAACGCACTAACTTGGCGTCTGGACACAAATTGTTTTCTTGACAAATAAAAAAGCCGAACCACCTTAAGTGACCATAACGGTGTCACATTCGGTAGTTCGGCTTTCCGTGATTCTGGATCCGCAACTTTCTGTCCCTACCTTTCGATAGGTTTGGCCTTATAAAATATATAATAATTAAATCATAAATAAAAAAATATTTCTACTGAGGATTTTAGTCGGGAATAAAGGTCACAGGAAGGTTATGTCGCAAAGTTTGTCAGGCTGGTCGGCGTTGTTGAATAATTCAGTTTTTCAGCATTCAAGTCGGTTATATGACATCAGCTTAGGTTTCCTGCTCCAACCACAACACACCATGCACAAAATCAATAGACCGATTTTATAATCCCAGGCGTCTGTTCAAAGCTTATTAGCTGTCATTCGATGTAAAGGCATATTAGTCTCTTAAAGGCCGTTATGTTAAGCATAACATAACGGCCATAACCTGCCGATCACAGATGCCAGATGAATGGCCGGTCAATCTCGGAAAGCTGCCTGTCATAATTGCTCGCCAACGGCAGTTCCGATTTCACATGTGGTGGTCCACCAACCCTTTAACCCTTTGGGCGTTGTGAGAGCTTGAAAGACGGTGGACGCAGGGGCAGACAGCAGCAATTCGGATCGATAGTGTTTCATGCTAACTCCTTTGTTGATTCATAGAAGAGGCGCTAACGTTTTAGTTAAGGTGGGGGGGCGGCCCGATAGGGGCGTCCCCTGCAACGAATTGTTAGAGTGCCATAAACGCACTTTGGCTTGTGAAATTATCATCTGTAGTACCCCGCGCTTGCAATAAGTAGATCCCGCGTGTTTGCCACTACTAGGTAGTTGCGACTAACAACGCCTCGGAGCTTGACGGCCTAAGTCCATCCGTCCTGCCGGCAAAATAGCGTTCGGTCAGGCTGGCTGCCGACACGTGCTGAATCTCTCGGAAACCGGCTCCGCGGGCCAGCGCCAGCATTTCCGGTGGGGTAAAGAAACTTAGAAAGGGTGTCCCGGCTGATTGAGCAAATTTCTCAGTCGCTTGGCGTTGGGGACGCTCCTCTGGCTCAAGGAACTCCAGCGGCAGCATAAACGTCATGGCCAGCGTAGAGCCCCGAGCAAGCGCCGCTATCTGGCGCAACGTTGCCACGATTGCATCCCGGGTGAGATACATCGAGACGCCGGTAGAGGCCACGACTGCCGGTTGAGCAGCTTCGAAGCCAGCATCCGCAAGCCGCTCCCACCAGTTCCCGCCCGCCTCGAAGTCGACCGGCACAAGCCGCAACCACTCCGGGATGCCGAAGCCGAGCGCAATCAGGCGCTGCCGCTTCCAGGCTTGAGGACCAAGCTGGTCGACCTCGAATACCCGCAGGCCGGAGGCAATCTCCGGTCTGCGCTGGGAGAAGGTGTCCAGACAGGCTCCGAGAAGGACGTATTGGCTGACGCCTTGGTTAGCATGCTCCACGACCAGATCCTCAATGAAACGAGCACGGGCCACAATGGAGGCTCGGGCGCGTATCGTAGCGTTCACGGCCATGTCCGGACGGCGGCGCCAGCCATCGTCTGGGGCAGCCAACTGCATGCCAATCTCGTCTTCGAGCACATGCGGCGGTGGATCGACCTGGACATGCATGGCCCGCCACAAGGCAACCCGCACCGCCGTGCGGTCTGCCGTTTCGGTTCGCTTATTTTGCATGATGTTCTCTCTGTGAAAATCTAATAATGGCAGTGTTGGTTGAATAGATTGCTGATTCCCTTATCACGTGATTCGAGGGCAGATGTTCCTTGCGAGCTTTATGTGCTCAAACGTAAAGCTAAGGGGTGGGCGCGATAGCGACCGTCCCGCTTGAGCGCCATGTTAGGCTTTTTGTTCAAGAACCAATTCATAATGCTCTACTGTGGGAAATGGACTATAAAAATGGTGAAGCAACTTTTTCCATTCCTGATACTGAGGTGATGTACGAAAGCCGATTGTGTGGGCTTCAAGCGTTTGCCAATCAACCAGCAAAATATAACGACTTTCATTTTCCACGCAGTGTTGAAGCTGATGCGAGACATAACCCGCCATGCTGGAGATAATGGCTGAAGCGGCACGGAATGCAGCCTCAAACTCAGCTTCTTTGCCTTGGATAATATTAAGAACTGCAACTTCAAGCATGTGTTTTTTTCCAGAAGCCTAACGTGGAGTTAAGGGGCTGGCGCGATAGCGACCGTCCCCCTTGAGCGCAGTGTTATGAGTGCCACTGCATCTTATAAAATGAATCATCTTCATCATACTGAGAAAAACCCAATTTTAAATAGAATGGTCTGACCGGATTGGCTTTGATAATACTAAGCCTCAAGGGTAAAGATTTTTCTTTTGCGATGCTCTGGATGTAAGTCAGAATCCTCCGCCCTATGCCTTCTTGTTGGTAGCCTGGTTTGATAATAATCATTTCTAGCCAAAGATGGTCGTTACCTTCCTTTAAAACGAATCCGCCAATTCTTTCGATATCATTTTTAATTATTTTCCAGTCAGTAGGCTTCAAGTTATTATCAAAGCCATTGCTTTGAAATTCCTCATTCCAACCCCAAGTGGCGTCAATACATGGCCTCATCGCGTTTTGGTAGAGATTATAGAGCCATTCTCTATCAGGCGTTTTACCATCCATCAACTGAAACTCTTTCATATCGTCACTAACTCATAACAGAGTATTATCTGGGTCTGGCTAACATACGTCTTTCCAAATCTAGTTGTCAAGAATGAG
>JBAQEN010000230.1:0-2001 GCA_049286765.1 Methylococcaceae bacterium | reverse complement strand
GATCCTTCCTTTTCGACAACCTTGCATGATTCATATTTTTCTTGTCCCGGCTTCGTCTGCTTTTTAATTTCCCCATTTTCGATGGAATATTTAATGGCTATTTTCATCTCTCCAGTTCTGCCAACAGAATCTGTTGCCGTTTGTTTAAGAACACCATCCTCCTTAAACTCCCATTCAATGGTAACGGGTTTCTGCTCTCCATCCAATTTAGTCGCTTCAGCATATAATTTCCATTTTCCCAGAATTTCAGAGTCATCTTTTAATACAACTTCAGCATTCGCCGAAAATGCAAAAAAGAGCATAGCCAATGGTAATATTTTAACGTATCTTTTCATTATTGTTATTGCCCCCATTTAATCATCATCAAATAACAGAGTCTAAACTATACCACATTGGTTATCGAGCTTTAACTATAACAATAAAGGAATATTTACTTTCAATATAATATTAAAATGCATCAACAATAAGCCTTGACTTTAACCTTAGCTAAAGTATGATGCAACTTCCGCTTGCTATGATATTAGCAATTTCTCAAATAAAAATTATTAAGTAGGAGACACATACATGGGATTTATTTTAGATCTAACTGAAACATTAAAAACACCAGCGGGCATGGTCGGTGCAGTTGTAGTTGTAGCTGCAGTTTATGCCCTTTTAAAATGGGTGTTCGCAGAGCATCCAGACGACGAAAAATAAGTAGTCAACCGGTTTCGGTAATATTTTAGGCCGCAACCCATTTCTAAGCGAATGGGTATGCGGCCTTATTTTTATCTGTATATTTCACTCCTTTACCTACTAATTTACCTTATAATCTATACGTTTTTTCACTGTCTGGCGATGAAATGTATAGCATACTGATTTCTAAAATTTTAGAGTTCCAATCTAAACAAGTACCGGCTACCGGTATTGGCTTATTCCGGCTTTTTTATGGCTTAGTCACGTTACAGGAAATTATCTTCCTGCTGTATTTCAATCATTTAATTTTCGACCCTATCCCATATATAGATGTTGAATTCCCGATGATTCCTTTTTTCTTGTGTCTTTGGGGAATCATTGCCAGTTTCATTATTATTGGCTATCGCTATCAATTTGCCGTTATCAGTAATTACATTTTCTGGATCGTATTCGTAAACTTCACAAGCATGCAACGTGATTTTGATGGCGGTTTTGATTCATTTATGACGGGAGCCGGTTTTTTTCTGCTTTTTATGCCCGGGGACCGGGCCTTTTCTATAGACAACCTCAGGTATAAATTAAGTACGCCTTTTACGCAATACAGCAGTTATCCGAAACCAACCGTTTCGAGTCTTGCTTACTACTTACCTGTTCTGATCTGCCTTGGATTTCTATATTTCGATTCCGCTGTCCATAAGCTATTTGCTGAACACTGGCGTAATGGTCTTGGCTCCTGGTTGCCATCAACACAGCCCTATTATGTTTCAGCCATTGATATGTCTTTTTTGCTGAATAATGAGCTATTGCAAAAAACCATAGGCTATATCATTCTGGTTTTTCAATTTACCTTTTTATTCTTTTTTTCTTATCGCCGATTACGTTGGCTTTATTTATTAGTCGGTCTAGGGCTGCACTTGGGTATCACCCTGACTTTAAATATCTATCCTTTTGGCATGGGGATGCTTGTATTTTATATCCTACTCGTACCTTTTAACTGGTGGCGAGCTATGGGCAAGCTTCTAACCGCCAAGCAACCAACGCTGACAGTATTCTATGACAAGCAATGTCCTCTATGTAATCGAACTGTTCTTATTTTTAATCATTTTGATCTATTTAGCTGCATAGATTTTAAAAATGCCCAGGATCATGCCCTACACTACCCGGCACTGGCTGCAATAAGCCCCGAAACCTTGATGCTGGATTTATATGCTCTGGACGGCGCAAATCGCATTTATTCAGGCGTTAATACCTACATTCAAATACTGCAAAAGATGCGCTATCTATATCCCATAGGACTTGTTTTAAGCTTGCCTGGAATCCATACCC
>JBAQEN010000229.1:0-4829 GCA_049286765.1 Methylococcaceae bacterium | reverse complement strand
TGTTAGTGTAGTCGGCGGCACAGTACAGGGTGAACGGCATCAACATCTTGTTCCTGGAGATTTTGCGCAATCAACTCCAAATACTAATGGAGAATCAGGGATGGGTATAACAATAGGAGGCTCCAGTAATGTTTATGTCGAAGGAGTTACAATTACTCAATGTTGGGGCGATGGAATATATCAAGGTGGTGGTTATGGACAGTCATCAAACATCAATGTTTATAGTGTAGTAGCCGATGATAACCGTCGTCAAGGGATGTCTATTGAAAATGTTAATGGCATGGTCATTAGAGATTCAACATTTAAAAATACACTCGGGGCATGGCCTGGTGCTGGTATAGATATTGAACCTTTTGCAGCAGCACATGTAGTTACCAATGTTCAGATTTTAAATAATCAATTTAATGGGAACTTTTCAGATGGGTTGTTATTAGAAAATTCTGATGGTACTATTACTAATATTACTATAAACGATAACACTGCTAATAATAATGGCTATGCGGGGATGGAGTTAAAGAAAAGGGGTACTGGAACAACATGGTCAGGAAATACATTTAGTGGAAATGCGGTATTTCAATTTTCCGCACCTTAATTCCACGTTATCCAAAATTTAGGTGCTAATGACCCTTTCAGATTTCTGAAAGGGTCATTTTTGTGTGCTGTTCTGAAATGTAGGGGCGATGCCCCCCTTTTTCTTGTAACTGAATGGAGTCATTGCGTAACAACGGATGCAGTTCAAGATAACATCTCGTGGAAATCGCATTCTTTTAAATATCGATCCTGTTGTGTTGCGTCACCGCTTCTTTTGAAAGTCGTTTAGCCTATCCGATTCCGGCTCGACAGAACATTTATCTTTTATGCTGTTTTTCTACTGTTGAATCATTTTGTTAGTGTTTATGACCGGACACTAACTATTAACTTCTGCAAAACCATTCTCCCATGTCATTTTTCACAAACCTGCTAAAATAATCATTAATTTCATTTATATCAAACAATATCAATTACTTATCTATAATTACCGGCTTCCGATTAGCAATTAAAGTAAGCATTCCCCAAAATCCCATATAAGCCTGAATAAACCAGAAAACCTCTACCGGAAAACGGTATCTGGCTAAACCCATCGGGCCTGCGACACAGATAAAATAAAAGTTAGCTAACATTATCACCCAGAAAAAACAGTCTTTCTTTACAACAATCCAGACCGCCCCGCACAAGGCAAAAAAAGCAATCAATACTCTTAACAATGCCTCTAAAATATAAAAATAATCCTGATTCTTTAGAAAAGTTAAAACCTTTTCCTTAAAATCAGGCGCTTTAATCTGAAAAAAATGCAGTCTGTCTGCCCGGTATCTGAAGGAATGATATACTTCGAATAAATTTCCGCCGTTAATGGTTTTCAAAAAACCGTAACACCATTGTTTAAAATAATCCCAAGGATATTTTTTTAGCTCAATTAACGCAATCTGTTGTTCTAGCTCTGATATTTCAGCAGTGTTCAGCTGGCGTTGTAATTCCCTGGCTTTTTCCTCCACCGCTTGTTTAACCTGGGCTTTGATCATTTCCTGCCCTATCATGAAAGGCCTGTCTTTTGCCGATTCCCATACAAAAGGCACATGAAATGCTAAGGTTACACTCTGCGAGCTTGACATCACTAGCTTGCCGAAATAATAATAATTTCTAAGCAACCACGGTGATATGACAACAGTAAAAGCAACCAGCAAAACAGCGGTATGCAACCATCTTTTTGTATTTCTAGCAGCAAAGATGACCAAGATTAAAGCTGCGACAGCAGGAAAATACAAGATCGTTGGACGAATATAGGCTGCAACCCCCATCAAGATTCCAGATAAAACCAGATAGCGCCAATTTGCGAAACGAAGGTAATAACCAATGGCGAATAATCCACCAAAGAAAAAAGGCAGAAATAAGGTCTCCGACATAATTGTTTTTGGTATTGATAAACCTCCTGGCTCAAGCAATAAGAAAATCACACCAATACGGGCTAATTTTTCACCGAAAAAAGGCTTGCCGTAGCGATAGAAAAGAAAGACCGATAAGCCATAGATAAGCTCCTGGCAAAAAGTAGCCCAATAAGGACTAGCCATGCCGAGTTCTTGCAAAAAGGCAAGGAAAGCCGGATAACCCGGTGTCCTGAAAATATACGGAGAAAATGGAGGCACGTCCGATACCGAGAACACATGATGCTCTCTTAAATTATCGGCAGGCCTGAGATAGGTTCCGGAATCATCTGTAAGATATTCTCCTTCAAAGCCCACAAAACACGCATAAACAATAACCCTGAACAGAATTAAAATTCCAACATTCCAACTAAAACGCATGGTAAGCCTCAACATATAAATAATAAACTAAAGTTTCGTAGTTCAATAAAATAAATAACTAACTGATAAATAAAGAAACAAGTGACGTATAGGGTATAATATTGGGTATGTTGAAACCCAAATCACACCCCCGATGAAACGCCCATGAATCATACCACAACAATAACCTCACTACCTGCGTTAACGGTTGATCTTTTACAAACTGGCAATCTTTTACTTGACAACCTTGATACTGGCCTCTGGCGGCAAGTCAGCATGAAAACCCTGGTGGTACCACGCTGGCTTCAGTAAGCGTTCTGGGCTACCGATACCTGAAGTGATGTATGCGCTATTGCTGTAGGTGTGATTGCAAAAAGAATCAATTGGCGTGATTGCCCGTGATGCTTTACAGAATAGCGTTGGCAAAGACGTGCTCTATGACACGCTGGACCGGGAAGATTTGGATTGGCGTAAGGTTCTCATGGGCAAACCGCTGATAAAGCAGTGTGGCAATTGCAGGTACCGGGTAAAAAGCCTTTGTCGTTGACGACTCCATCGTCCGGCGTTTTAACAAAAAGATACCGGGCGTATGGTTCGACATGCTCACCACGAATCGAGCCATTTTGATCATACCTTAGGGCGCTGTGTGATGGGACAACAAATGCTGACATTAGGTTTGAGTGGCGATGATGGCTTCGTACTCTTAGATAGTGAATTGTTTATTAGTCAGACGAAAGCGCAACCCTTACACGATCCTTTCAAGATGAGCGGAGCATCGTAGCCAAACGCTATCGTGTCGCCGAGAAAGGATATGGTGAGGCAATTGCTGTGAACGAGTGTGGCTCTGAGGAATAGCACTTACGCAGCGGGCGGGGCAGAAGTTCTGGTCACCTTCCCATCGACGAGCCAAATTACTCCACCAGGCAGGGAGCTTAAAGTCAGTGCCAAACCGAATAGTAGGGAAACTACCAGTGACTTGTCCGAAGGGACGCCCATTTCCCCGAACAGACCTACTACTGCGGCTTCACGCAAACCCCAGCCAGCCAGCGAGATGGGTATAACCGTGAGGATAACGGCTCCACCGAGTACGCAAATATAAGCTGCGAAACCAAGTTCGATTCCTATCTGGCTGCCCACCAGATAGGCCTGACTTATGGCGAGAACAGATGAAAGCGCTCCAAGACTTATTACTTCGGTGCAGGCAACCAGATTGCCCAGGATTCTCCGAAGCCCATTAGCAAATATACTTACGTGATGTGCGATGGCGGATGGCAATAGGGTCAAGGGCAAATAATCGGAAACCGACAGGAGGCAGAGTCCGAGGGCTGCTGATGGGGCGGCGGCTAGAAGAAGCCAGCGTACCTCGCTCTGCTCCATATTCCACCATATCTGGGACAATGCCAAAGTAACCAAAAGTGCTAGAGAGGCAAGTCCGGTACTTCGTTCAATAGCAACGCTACTTACGGCGAGTCCTGACGCCATGCCTTTCCTATAAGCGCCCCAAATTCGCAAGGCGTCTCCCCCTATGGACCCAGGTAGTGCCTGATTAAAAAAAAGGCCGATAAAAGTAAGACGGATAGCAGGAACAATTCCAATGCTGCCCCCCAACCAATGAACAACACGATGCCATCGCCACGCTAACGCTAATCCTTGCGCCAAACATGCCAGCAACCCAAGCACGAAAGCCCAGACGGGGACGTCTACCAGAGTTCCATAGATTAAGCTGAAATCAATTTGGCGAAAGACTAAAGTTATAAGCACCACAGATAAGGTACCTTTAAAAAATAGAAGGATACGTGCCCTAATTTTTGGTACTTTCATGAGTAAAATAAATGACAGAGTCAAATTTCGCGACGCACTGCTAAGAGCACTAAATTAGATGGTATCCATAAAGTCCAAATACGTTCCACCTGGATCGTAAATTGCGCCCCTAATGCTTCCCGAGCCAAAATAATAAGTTGGCGCTTGCTTAATAAGTTTAGATTGTCTTCCCTAGACCAGAAAGTATGTCCAAGAAGCCTTAAAAGAACTCTATGGAGAGTCTTCGGTAGCCACGGGATCTTTGTATGAAACTTTAAGCCAATGCCATCTGTTTGGGGTGGAGATAATGCAATTTCTCCCCAACCGGCAAAGTTCTTGGACAAATTTATGCTGATTTTCTCGGCTACCCACATGTTCAATTATTGCAAAGCTGGTTACTAGATCAAAACTATGATCAGCGAACGGCAAATTTATTCCGTTAGCCTCGATATATTTAATGCCTGGATAATTGATTTCCAGGTGTGCAGCAACTTCCATCCCGACGGCTGTTAAATTCTCTGGATAAGGATACATTTTTTAAAGAAATTTGACTTCTCTCTACGATCACTCGTTGCCCCTACATTTAGTACTATCGTGAGTGAATCGGCCTGGGTGATCCTCATTACCATAGAGAACATTGACTTTCTCGCGTGCAAGACAAGTTTGGTAACAATGTTCCCCGGATTTGTGGTTGGTTTACATAATATACGC
>JBAQEN010000228.1:0-14808 GCA_049286765.1 Methylococcaceae bacterium | reverse complement strand
TTTTTCTCAAGCTTCGCTGCGCTGTCAAACAAGTCCTTCCAACCTTGTTTTGGATCGAGCTGACCTGCAAGCGTCTGAACAACTCGCCGCCTTACAACTAAAGATTGGTAGCGATTAACACGCCCTTCGCGCTGCTCAAGATCAATTGGATTTTCGGGCAGGTTCCAGTGGACGACCTCACCGCAGTACCAGTGGAAATCCAGCCCCTCTTGCCCGATTGATGTTGAGGTCAGGACAAACGGCCTAAAAGGCGAGTTAAAGCTTTCGCGGATATTGACCACACGCTCTTGTCCTGATTCATCACTCATCTTCTGCGTTCCAAAAGGAACTGCGTAATGACAACGCAGACTGGCGCTATCATCAGGCTTCCGTACGTCCCAATCTTCGCGCTGGACGGTGACATTCTTAGTACATCAGCGATCATCTGTACTGCTTTATCAAAACTGCCTCCCGTCGATAACTGTACACGTATTCATCCAAGACAGCCTGCAATCCTCCTTGAGCGCAATAACGAACAATGCTTTTCCAGTCGCTTGGAATTTTGTTTTGCTTGGAAAAACGCTGGATAACCCCGGTACCTGACACACTATTGAACAGGGCAACAAAGGAAAAAGCGATGGTGCTTGCATCTTGCAAATGCTGGTATGCTTGATCCGTCTTGACTGAATTGAGCGCACGATAAGCACAAACCGCTGGAGAACCGATTGAAAGCCATGCCAAATAGCTTGCCAAATCCTCTGGCATTTCACCTAGCGCATTATCCTCCGCATTCAGTTTATTTTTGATTTCCTTTAAGCGTGCGTTGAATCCGCTTGCATGTTGAGCTTTTAGCTGCCCATCCACCCATTGTTCAACCCAACCCGCATGATTCTGTTGATCAAGCAATATAGGAGCCAAAAGATACCAATGTCTGCGGTTCCTTGTTCCTGAACCAGATACCTTAAGAGTTCCTTTCTCTTGTAATTGACTGAGCACTTGTTTTACCCGCTCCCGGTCATCTGAAGAAAAATCAACCCAACCCAGTTGGCTAAAGGTGCTCACAATTTTTCGACCCTCAAAATATAGCTCCTATCGCTACCTACGCTCCAGTGCCATGACTCGGACTCTGTTGTTGAGTCAATAATAACATATGGGCTCGCTATTGATTCCAAATGCATGAATTGATTTCTTGACCAGAAGATATTAACGGTCGGTAAGGTCGATCTAGCCGACCCTACGACCGGCAGTTTACTGAAGTATACCTGCCACCCATTGACACGTTTTTCCAGCGAAGCCAGTGACGGCTGTTGGCCGACTGCTGCAAGTCGCGAAAGTCAGCTAACAATCTAAAATGGACATTCAATTATTTTTGGGTTATCAATTTAGCAAGTCGTTTTATGAATCTGCCCTATTGTTCATGATCAAAAGACATCAGGGTGAGCTCTGCGTGTACGAAAAGTACAAAGACTGAGCAATTTAGAGTTATCTAGCCATCAAAATGCTAAAATTGTCCAACAAACGGCATGGCTAATCGATGCCGGCGGGTGAACAAACAGCTTTATCGTTTGCTCACCATTCACTGATAAAAGCGTTAGGCAAAAAAAAGCGTTACTCACACGACTGGATGATCCAAGCTATCCTGTATATCCTGAAAGTCATATAATATATATCCAGTATATATTTATCAGGAATTCCTCATGCAAACTGCAAAGTTATTTCAGAACGGTCAAAGCCAGGCTGTTAGATTACCTAAATCATTTCGCTTTGAAGGCACGGAAGTATCGATTAAACAGGTCGGAGAAGGTATTTTATTATTACCTTTAAAACACTCTGCGGAACAGCTGTTAAGGCTATTGGATAGCGTCGATGAACCGGTTGCCCTGGAAAGAAATCAACCTCTCGAAAATGACTCACAAGATTTTGAATGATTTTTATGCTGGATACCAATATCTGCATTTGTTTATTAAATCGCAGAACCGGCTATGAAAATATTCTCGCTCGAATCGATGGCTTGGCCTATGATCAGGTGGTTATTTCCTCACTGACTTTGGCTGAGTTGAAGTACGGCATCGCCAAAAGTGTCAAGAAAGAAGCTAATCGAATTAAACTCGGCTATTTTTTGTATCAATTTGAGTGCCTGCCTTTTGATGTCGAAGCAACGTCCTGTTATGGTGACTTCAGAATTCAACTGGAATCCGGAGGTACGCCAATAGGTCCATTAGACACCTTGATTGCTGCCCATGCACTAAGCCTGGCCGCCACTATTGTGACCAATAATGTACGGGAATTTGAACGTGTGGATGGTCTTGAGATAGAAAACTGGATTAGCTGAGTTTTGGACTTGGGGATATCAGGTGAAAAACCGAATATACTTGTTTGCACATTAAAAAATCGGTTTTTTAAAATCTCCTCTCCCTAGCCCTCTCGGCAACTGCTCCTGCATTGCTCTACTTACCTACATCCATGTAGGCGTCCAGCAGGAGAGGGGGACGAAGTTAGGTACCGACAATGAAGTACGATGATAAACAAAAGGGCTTATGAAAGTTCCCGAAGTATTAAGAAGAACGGAGATAAATAGTGAATTCAAGCGATGGCAAAACCTGGTCAACTGAGCAATCAGCACAAACCTATGCGATAGATAACTGGGGCGATGGCTATTTTTCGATCAATGCAAGTGGACATGTGTGCGTAAAGCCCAGTTCAGATAAAGAAATTGAGCTGGATTTGTTTGAGATTGCCCAGTCGCTAAATGATAAAAACTTATCCTTGCCTGTGCTGGTGCGTTTTACCGATATTTTAACAGATCGCGTTAAACGCTTGTCGTGTGCTTTTGAAAAAGCCTGTGCCAATAACGATTACCAAGGTCATTACACTCCAGTTTATCCGATCAAGGTTAATCAGCAGCGCCAGGTGGTTGAAGGTATTTTGGCGGCCGACAACATTGGCCTGGAAGCGGGCAGCAAACCGGAATTGCTGGCGATTATGGCCTTATCCAACAAAGGCGTGGTGGTTTGTAATGGCTATAAAGATAGAGCTTATATCCGCCTGGCTCTTATCGGCCTGAAAATGGGTTTGAATCTTTATCTGGTGATCGAAAAACCTTTGGAGCTTGAACTGATAATTGAAGAAGCTGAACGTCTTAATATTAAGCCTCAATTAGGCGTAAGGGTTCGACTATCCAGCATCAGCGCTGGAAAATGGCAAAACAGCGGTGGCGAAAAGTCCAAATTTGGGCTGCATGCTTATGAAGTGCTGCAACTGATTGAACGCCTGAAACAAAGCGATTTACTGGACACATTGAAGCTTATGCATTTTCACATGGGTTCGCAAATCGCCAATATTCACGACATAAAAACAGCGCTGAAAGAGGCCGGGCAATTTTATGTTGAACTGCACCGCTTGGGCGCGCAGATAAAAATAGTAGATGCCGGCGGCGGCTTAGGCGTTGATTATGATGGCAGCCGTTCACGCCGCGAATTCTCAATCAATTACAGTCTCGATGAATACGCTCAAAATATCGTGCGTAACTTCGCCGAATTGTGCGCGGAAAAGCAGATGCCGCAACCTGACTTGATCACTGAATCAGGTCGAGCGCTCACAGCGCAACATGCGGTATTAATCACCAATGTCACCGATATTGAATCTGTCTATACCAACAGCGACGAATTACTGGCTTTACCAGACGCGCATAACTTGGTTGAACACTATCATGACGCACATTTTGCTTTGTCAGAAGCACGAACTCAGTTTACTCAGGATAAACTGAGTATTATCGAACTTGCCAAGGCCGAGAATGACTATGCGATTGTTTGTCAGCAAATCAAAAGCCGGCTGAACCCAAATACGCAAAGCGAGGCCACTATTCTTCAGGAATTGAACGAGAAGCTTGCCGACAAAGTTTTTTGCAATTTCTCACTGTTCCAATCCATGCCTGACATCTGGGGTATTGATCAAATCTTCCCGATTATGCCGATACATCGATTGAACGAACAGCCTACACGCCGTGCCGTTATTCAGGATTTGACCTGTGATTCCGATGGACGCATTGACCAATACATAGATGGTCAGAACATCGAGAACACTTTGCCTGTGCATGAACTCGACAAAAAACAAGCCTATCTGATCGGCTTTTTTATGGTGGGCGCGTATCAGGAAATATTGGGGGATATGCATAATTTATTTGGCGACACCCATTCCATTAATATTAAACTCGACGACAATGGCTATCATTTTTATGACCTGCAGGAAGGCGAGCATGTCAGCGATTTGCTGGATTACGTGCATATCAGTAGCGAAGAATTGAAAACTGCTTACCGGGGTAAACTGGCAAAAAGTGATCTCAGCGATCAACAACGGCAAGACTACGAACAAGAACTGATTGCCGGGTTAACTTCTTACACCTATCTGGAAAAATAATATGAAAGCGGGCATGATCGGCTTGGGCGCCATGGGTTTGAGTATGGCCCGAAATCTCGCCATAGCGGGCTATTTAAAGGCTGTTTATAATCGTACAGCTGCAAGAATGACAGAATTTAATGTGGCGACTTTCGATCGGCCCGAAACATTAGCGGCGGAAGTTGATATTGTGCTGATATGCGTTTCAGCCGATCAGGATGTTTTAGATCTCGTTGAAGCGATAGCCTTAACCATCAAGCCGGGTTCAATTGTTGTCGATATGTCTACCGTAAGCAGTGAAACAGCCAAAAAAGCCGCTGCGTGTCTGGAAGAAAAGCAGGTGCGCTTTCTGGATGCACCCGTATCCGGCGGCGTAGAAGGCGCTAAAAACGGCACCCTGGCCATGATGGTAGGCGGAGATGTGGAAGCGCTTGAAAAAGCACGACCCGTACTGGAGGCCATTGCTGCGCGTATCATTCATTTGGGCGTTACCGGCTCGGGCCAAGCCACCAAAGCAGTCAATCAAATCATGTGCGCAGGCATTAACCAAGCTGTCACGGAAGCCCTTGCTTTTGCTCAAGCCCAAGGTTTGGCAATGGATAAAGTCATCGATGTTATTTCTGGTGGCGCATCAGGTAACTGGTTTTTACAGCATCGCGGCTTGACGATGACTCAAGGTAGTTTTGCACCTGGATTCAAACTTGCGCTGCATCACAAGGATTTAAAAATTTGCCAGACAATGGTCGCGCAAACAGGTGTTTCAATTCCTCTAACGGATATGACTATTACCGATTATGAGCAGCTAATGGCAGAAGGTTATGGGGGCGAAGATATATCAGCCTTGTACAGGTTGAAAAAACTCACCTAAAAATATAAAAAATAGGGCATGTGCACGTATTAAATTCATCGAGCTCACGCTCGACAAATCCTTTATTTCTGTCGAAGTGTCAGGTCGAACGGATTTGCTTTTACAATGGTCTGTGATCTGAAAATTCAGGCAGCTTTGTATTACCGGATTCGATAAAACCTAGAATAACGAGGTAGGAAGGGCGTATTAAAATGAAAGCGAAAGACAGGATGCGGAATAAAATGCCCGCATTAAAGTACTAACGTGGGATGCTTGCGGGATGGGTAAAACAAACTGTAGCCCACAACTTCAAGGGCTACAGTTTTGATTATGCAATTAGACGATAGTTACTTCTTCTGCTTGCGGACCTTTTTGGCCTTGTGTTACGGTAAATTGAACTTTTTGGCCTTCATCAAGAGATTTAAAACCTGAGCCGTTAATGTTACGAAAATGTACAAAAACGTCAGGGCCGTTTTCTTGTTGAATAAAGCCAAAACCTTTTTCTGCGTTAAACCATTTAACTGTACCAGTAGTCATTGTGTAATCCTGTAAAAATGAGTAATTGAAGCCCTAAGAGGCCGGTGGCGCTGGAAAAATTAAGAATTACTTATGATAAACAGGACGAGAAATTACAGAAAAAACTTCGTAGAGATAAGCATAACGGTAAAACAATTTACAAGCTTTTAATATTATATAGATGTAATCAATAATTATCAACGTTTAATAGAATGTATATTTTTAGTCTTATTCAAATCCGCTGATATTCGACAATAGAAATTATTTCTGCATGCTATCAGCAAAAAATCCGGCAATATAGCAAAATATTCTGTTGGTATAAGTTAAAATTTAGGTTTGCAGGAAACCTCTGTAGGAATTGCTGCAAAACAACAATTCGATATGTCCTAACGAAGCCCATGGGGCGATTACAATGGCTGAAATGATTATCCATTATCAATATTAAATCGTATCAATCCGATCCAAAGCTTTATTATAGGATGGTTTGGCAAGACATTCCCCCGACCCGATTACGCGACTGCATCTGTCGGTTTCAATTACATTGAGGGCCAGTATTACAGCCTTGTTAGTAGGGATGAAGTTTTATTTTGGGCTGCGAAAGCAGCTGAATTGGCCCAGTTTTTTGTTTGCGGGAAATTTTCTATACCCTAACAGGATTGCATCATTGGATAAATGTTCTAACGCAGCACTTTCATTGGAGTATCGTTGACGAATCGATTACCTGAATACCGATTGACCTATACACTGGATCATCTATGAAAAAATTAGTCCGGTCATTTATGCGTTATCTTTTGACAGGAGGTGTCGCCTATCTGGTAGACGTGTTACTTTTTGCCTCTTTGTGTTTTTTACTGCAACTGCCTATTATCTACGCTAATGTGTTTGCGCGTGGCGCAGGCGCCATCACTGCATATGGAATAAATCATGTCTGGACATTCAAACATCCTGTAGCGCTTATTAAATCTTCAACATTACGTTATCTGGGTCTGTGGCTTATCAATACGGTATTCTCAACTACGCTGTTGCAAAGTTTAAGCGGGCAAATGACTGCATCTTTTTACGCCATTGGCTTAAAAGCCTTTATTGAACTAATACTGGTGCTAATCAATTTTTTCGTGTGCAAGTATTGGGTATTTAAAAAACCATGAAGCAAAGAATCACCTGGTGAACTGTCATTCCTGCTTTATAAAGAGACAGTCATATTACTTCCGTTTTGACAACGACTGCCCCGTGGTTTTGGTAAGGAAGCTAGTATTTATGCCGAACTGGTATGGACGCAAGGCCAAGCATTGCCGTCAAGGATGGTTATACTTTCATTTTTAATGGAGGACTACAAACTCTTTTTCAAAGATAACCCGCATATCTGGATCAGGTTGGTTATATTTAATGCTGTTGATTTTTTGGGTTCAGCGCATGTTGCGGGATTGTCAGTATTGGGGATTTATTTGTCGCTGTTTTTAATGAAAGTTAAACAGCGGCGCTTCCGGTTATCTCATTGGGTAGATAACCGGGAGAGTCAGGGTTAATTAATCGCAGACTGATTGAAAGACCCAAAATTTAGTGTGAAATTTTTTCTTTGTTGCGGGCAAGCGCAAGCAGTTTTCAGAGAGATTATACTTTAATCGCGATAATGCAGGCGAAATTAAACCACTGAAAATAGGTATCAATGCGCTTGAATCCAGCCCGCTCCAGTAATGCATAGTTTTCATCGAGACGATACGGAATTAAAACATTTTCCAGCGCTTCACGTTTGCGTTGATTTTCAGTATCTGTATAACCGCTTTGAGATTTTTTAAACTGTAGATAATGATCTATATATAAGCGATTTAAAACCGGATCGTTGAGGAGGATTTTCTCCGATAATAACACTATGCCGCCCGGTCTGAGCGCCGTAAAAATATTTTTCAGCAGTTGTTCTCTGTCGATAGGCCGCACAAATTGCAAAGTCCAATTTAGAATAACAGCATGGCAATGAGGCAAATCGGGGAGACAACTCAAATCGGCAAGACTCAATGAAACTTTCCCGGCATCTATTTGCCCGGATAATTTATCACGAGCTTTGTCCAGCATGGACTCTGAATTGTCATACCCAATAAATTGGGCGTTACCCGGACATTTTGGATGTTGTGTAAGGTGTTCTATCGTGGTCCCTGTCGAGCAGCCTAGATCGCAAACCACACCTGAATCTTCAGGTAAAAAATCCATGATAAGATCGGCCTGGATTCGCTGAATTTCATTATAAAAAGGTACGCTCCTTGAAACCATATTGTCAAAAACTTTGGCAACACGCTCATCAAAAGCAAAATCTTCTACCCGCCCTGTTTGTTGAAATACTTTATCTTGATCTGTCATATATTATCTTAATTAATTACTGCGTTCTGTTGTTTCAGGTTGACCTTTAATGAGATCAACTATAGTTTCCCTGATTCTTTTATTTTGTGACAATTGCTTTATAAATAGGGCGTTTATCTCATTGATCTCAATCGCTCGGTTTTCTTTAAATAACGGACAATCACGTAAGCTGCAACGATCAGTATTGCAAAACTGGTTAACGATAATTGGTATTCAACCAGCTTATTGACCAAATATAACTTCCAGGCTATTAACCCCAGTGAAATCATCAGCGATGTAAATATTGTGCCATATTCTTTTACAGCAACTGCAGGCCAATCGAACCGATAGTTGCTAATTGTCTCCTGTAGACCTTTGAATCGGGGTATCCAACGGGGCACATCAGCACAATAAGCCGTATAAGAGTCGGTAAACGTTGTGCTTAAAAAACTTTCTTCGCTATAAACAATAAGCCGGTAAATGGCCAAGAAAGCCAATGAACCGGCAATCATCCCGATAATATTACCGGATATAAATAAAAAACCGATGACAATCAGAATATTGCCTACATACAGTGGATTTCTGCAATGAGAAAAAAGGCCGTCTGTGACCAGTTTTTTAGCATAAATCCGTCTATTCCGTCCACCACGTACAATATAAACGAGTCCAATAGTTAGTATGCGTAGTCCTTGCCCGATCATAACCATCAGCAAGCCAATGATCATTAGATAGATGCCTGGAATATTATCTATCGCAACGGGAGGCCATAAAAACAGCACCATCGCAATTAATACAGGAAAAAGAACATTACGGGTATGGAAAAGAAAGTTTCCCCATTGATTAAACAGATTAGCCATTATTTTTTATCGATGCCTGTGTTAGTTGTTGCTATTTATTCTCGAATGCGGAGTCATGATCAAAACATGAAACGACTATGTTATAAAAACTATCCGGATCTTTTGGATTTATTGATATGGAAGAAGACATTTTAAGTAAAGATTGCTTGATAAGCAAAAGAAACGCTTGAGATCGGTTGTGATTAAAAGTGCGGGTTTAAATGTTCAGCAACTTTCAAGTTGAAAAACCCCTGTTATCGCTGTCCATAGTCAAGCTACATAGTTTAATGATGAGGAATTAATCCAGGAAAAAGGGAGGGGCGCCTGAAGCGGCCCCTCTAAGGATTGCCGCAAGAGTCAGCGGCTCAAAACAAGGTTGTAGGGTGTGAATCTTGTGAAGGCGCCACCGAAACCAATCACCCTGATATAGAAGGTGGCGGTTGTCGTTCCGGTGTTAGTAAAGCTGACGAATTCGGTCGAGCCAGTGCCGGTACTTGTTCTTAGCGTGGTACCGGTACTCCTTAACAATGAGAGGTCATAGTCCAGGGCCGGCCCCGTCATATTGACCGTCACGGTACGACCGGCAGCGACATTGATCTTGAAATAGTCCCGGTCGGTGGAAGTGCCGATGAAAGCCACTATCCTGGTAACGTTGTCAGGGATGACGTTTGCGGTCCGCGTGTTGCCATTACCCTCAATCTCATTGAAGGTGGCGGGCGCAGGCGTGGTGTTGCTGATCGTGAAGGCGACGCTTGGAGACGTGCCGGTATTACCAGCAGCATTCTGAGCCCTGGATACCAGCGTGTGGCTGCCATTGCTTAGAGTTCTGGTATCCAGTGTTATGCTGTAGGGTAAGCTTGTGGCTGTGCCGGCAAGATTGCCGTCAATTAAAAACTCTACCCTGACTATTCCACCTGGATCATTAGCCGACGCAGTAACTGTTATAGTGCCAGCAACGCTAGCGCCGTTCGCTGGCGTGGTGATGGCTGTACTTGGCCCGGTAGCGACCTGACATGCAGCAGGTACTGAAAAACCATTAGTCGGACTCGTGCTATTTGGACCGCCGCTAACCGCGTCGGTACCCAAACCAAAGGCTGCAAACGCGGTCCAGAGTCGGCACACATCCTCACCGCCATGTAGGACTTTTGCTGCGTCAATAATGCCGTCGCGAACCTGGGTAAAAGCCGGGTTACAGGCCGTGTTTTTCAGGCCTTCATTAACATAAAGCATCATTCGTTGATTGCCGGCATTACCCAAAGCGTTATAGAGATCCGGGTCAAAGCCCCAGCGATCCACTAGCGCCCAGTAAACTTCCCAGGCGGCTTGAGCCCAAACAGCGCCAATACCGTGAGGAATTCGCATACCATTGATACTGGCGTAGGTCCAGGTATTAACAGATGGATCAGTACTGTAGGGCTGGGGACGAATGCCCGCTCCACTTACAGGTTGACCGATTGCATAGGTCCCGATTCCACGTGAATCTGTTCCTTTATCGCCTGCTTTAGCGGTATACACCAAACTCCACCAATCGCTCAGACCTTCTCCAGGTTGTTGATTATTAGTAAGGCAGTTAACGTTCGAAGGGCCGCCTACCAGTCTGGTCGAGATGCCGTGACCATATTCGTGAATGATGACCCCATTGTCCACATCGCCATCTCTCTCTGGGCTGGAACTGTCCCACAGAAACATCTGCATGCGTGGTGCCGTACCATCAGCCGGCGTCATAAAGTTTGCGTTGTTAGTACCAGAGCCATCCTGCGCCTCTGCCTGTACGGCATCGTTGCCCAGACCGCCTTTTCCGTAGTTATTGGTCTGGAAGTTGCCGGCCGCCTCGTCAAAACCGTATTGATATTGCACATCATGAATAATGTTATTCCAATAGAAAAGATTGGCCACAGCGGCGTTTCGGTAGTTGCTTGGAACTGAGTTAAGGTTAATAGGGAAGTCGAAGCTCAGAGCAGTTCCGCCATCAGGACTAGAGCCTGCATCGGGAGCATTGTTTGAATCCGTATCCGTATAGGCATGGACATTGTTTCCCCGTGTCATTGTAAACTCTGCCCCGGCGCTGCCATTAGTGTCATGCCAGCCAAAAGGCGAAGCAGCGGCATTGGCTGAATTGGTTACCAAAATACGGCCATCTGCCGGCGGTAGCGGTGCCGTATGATTAGGACTTTCGGCAGGTCTGGCATAGACACGATATTGCTCCGAAGCGACCCAGTCGAATTGTGTCCAAACTTTACCGGAGTCAGCATCAACAGTAAAATCGTAGACATGTTGTTGATCCAGGGTATGGATTTGAAAATTCCAGACCAGGCGCATCATACCCTTACGAATCGGGAGCCACATCAGCTTGCCTTGAATTGGTTCCAGGGAGATTCCGCTTGGTTCCACCGATGTGATCTGTTGCACACCTGACGCAGCCTTGAGTGTTTTAGGTGATTCCGTCAAGGAAATACCGAGATGCTCCGCTGCTTTTCCGACTGCTGCCGATAAATCGATAGCTGGCTTTGCAGCATTTACGGAAGCCGCCATATCGGTCATGGCGCTGTTGTTAACGCTCAGGATTCTTTGATTTCTATCCAGATTTACCTGCATTTGACTGTTATAAACGGGCAAACCTTCATGCATTTGCCGCATAAATATGTGAGTAGAGCCGGTCAGTTTGGAGTAAACGCGATCGGTTACCTCAAGACTTGATATATCTGTTGAGCTCATGCCTAGCATGGCAGCATTGGAGGTTAAAAAATCCATGACTACCGGTAATGCTTCCTGGCCGATTTTCGGCCCAGTAAGATAACCGGTTTGACTGGACAGAGAGCTGATAACGCCGGAAACGTTGTCGAAAGTAAAAGCTAAATCCGGGACTTTCAGGGCCATCCTTGAGATTACTGTTTGCTGTGGTTGGGTTAAGTGTTGAAGTAACCCTTGATTAAAGGTGATCCTGGCATCAAAGTGGTTATTAGCTACTTTTGGATCCCCACCTACTGCTGTAGCTACTTCCGGGGATAAAATAAGGACTACGATGATAAGAAATACACCACAGATGTACTTCAACTGCTGTAATCCGGATGAATGCAGGCGATATGTTTTCATGTGTAACCCCCTCATGGTTTGTAAGTACCCATCGTAATGGCTTGAAAAAAGCTTACAACTTAAGACATAACGATAAAGATAAGGTGCAACTGAATGCTTTAAATTATGAATATTGCTCCTTTGTTGTATACAAATGCAAACTAGAAACTCAGTAAACTTATCCTGTTTTTAGTTAGACGTTTTTCTCTCGACGCGCAGCGTTACTGAGTAATCTCCTGGAGAAATCGACACGCCGTCGATTCTGGGCGGATTTAGTGAGATTAATGTCAGTTTGTGTCTCTTTAATTGCGTAGCCTTCGGCTCCTTTTCCGTATTCAGGATAACAGCTTTATTTTGCCCATCGAAATCAATGATTTCCAATTCAACTTTGCCATTACCCGCCCATACGCAAACTACATTAACGGGACAACGCGAATCTTCAAGAATAGCCTTGAATTTGATAACGAGTTTCTCTACTTCAATACTCGCAATTTGACCTAGACCCAGAGAGAATTCTTTGTCAATTAACACGTTAGCTGAACCAGCTGATGCGACGCTTGACCAGATAAAGGCCATAAAGACAAAGATATACTTAAACCACTGATACATTATCTGCCTCCAGAAAATTGTTATATCCTCATGCCTTATTATATTTTTGAATTTGCAATGAACAGTGGGCATTGGGTGTTCCTTCCCGGGACAGTAGAGTCAACTTTGCACTATTGAGGTTTGCGGCCGGAGAGGAATGCGCAATCAGGCGAGATACTGCGAGGATGGGGACAAACTGAATATTATTCATAAAGTACTCCACAAAAGTCATTTGCGTGTTAGTACAATTTAGCAGGGCAATTAGATGGAGTCTATTTCTTGGAGAGTCGGTAGAAATCCTAATTCTTGTCACTAACGGCTTCTAAAGCATGACCATAAAATTATACCCAATCCCCTCGCTGAGTCACACAGACAGCACAACGCTGGGCGGTTCCCAAGCTCAGAAAATATTCTGTAGCCGGATTAATCAACTATACGAATTTTTCAGAAATATTAAAGGCTTGGCATAAGCCCAAACTTGCGGTTTTACGTCGATTCCTGAGGTTCGTAAATGCTATCCGTTATTGGATTGCTATTTTTAAAAAAAACGCAATGATGAATAAGAGTACAAAATAAATGAAACAAATTATTTATACAATTAGTAGAAATACGTATTTGGCGTTTAATTCCTTCAGAGGAGATGAAGGGAAAATTATGCATATTAAAAAACGGTAGAAATAACATACTCTCTGCATTGCAAACCTAATTAATACAATTTTGCTAAATGAATCCATTTTGGAGTAACTAAAGTCTGAGGTGATTACCATGAATAAAACCGGATTTAGCCACATACTCGACGTTAAGACGACTTCGGTAAGTATATATTGGGTGATGTAAATCAATGAACACCACTGGCTTTCTTTCCCGGAATTTTCCTTCGATAATCTGAATAACGAGTCAAAAATTACCCGATTTACGGAATAGAAAAATAGCGCCAGTGGATTTTTTATTCAATTTCTAGCGGTCAATACGAACAAGAGTGAGGAAATCATCTCACCCTTATCCGTTCTAACTAATTAGCTAAGTTATGTGATTTCCTGATTAAACTTTTGGCATTTGCCTCAGCTTTTCAACAACCTTGTCGCCAAATTGATCGGTGCTGATCATCTTGACGCCGCTTCCCGGTTTGGAAAGATCGGCGGTTGAATAACCATCGCCAAAGACAGCCTGCATGGCATTCCAGACATTCTTTGCTTCTGCAGCCATATCGAAACTGTTTTCCAGCATCATCGCAACCGAGCCAATCATCGAATACGGATTTGCAATATTTTTTCCGGCAATGTCGGGCGCGGAGCCATGCGAAGGTTCATAGTAGGCTTTTTCATCCCCCAGGCAAGCAGAAGGCATCAGCCCCAGAGAGCCGAGGATACCGCCGCCCTGGTCGCTGAGAATATCGCCGAACATGTTTTCCATGACCATGACGTCGAACTGGGTCGGCTTGAGACAAAGATTGGTGGCGGCTGAATCAACCAGTTGATGGATAACTTCCACATCAGGATATTCTGGTGCTACTTCGTCCAGTATTTCATTCCAGAGTACGCTGGATTTAAGTACATTACTTTTGTGAATGTTGTGCAACACTTTTTTGCGCTTGCCGGCAAGTTTGAACGCCTGATGCAAAATCCGGCTGATCTGAAGCTCGTCATATTCCAGTGTTTCCTTGACATAACGCAAACCCTGTTCGTTAATGCCGCTTTCCTTATGGCCAAAATAGAGGCCACCCACCAGTTCTCTGACCATGATAATATCTATTCCTTCACCGATAATCTCAGGTTTCAGCGGTGAAAAATGCGCTAACGCTTTGGGCAGGGAAACAGGCCGGAAATTTGCATAGGTATTGTAACGGCGGCGCAGCGGTAATAATGCACCGCGTTCAGGCTGTTTATCAACGGGAATTTTTTTGGATTCTTCATGACTCAGGCCTATTGTCCCTTTTAGAATGGCATCTGCCTGATCACAGATATCAATCGTTGCCTGTGGAAAAGCATCGCCAAATTCAAAATAGGCGCAGGCGCCGAAAGCGGCGGGCATCAGTTCAAAAGAAACGTCATTGCGTTCTTCAATGAGTTTAAGAACCTTGATTGCTTCCTTGGTAATTTCCGGGCCGATACCATCACCGGCTAATACTGCGATTTTATAATTCTTCATAGTTACATTTGTTGTCTATATAGGATTTACTGAGGGACACTTTTAAACTGGGCATTTTACTTTATTTTTAGTAATAAAGCCGTAGTGAGTAAGGGG
>JBAQEN010000227.1:0-2840 GCA_049286765.1 Methylococcaceae bacterium | reverse complement strand
GTATCATGCTTCTCAAAGTTCCCCGATATTATCCAAATGTGGGCGCATTATGCCGATAATCACAAGGGTATTGTAATTGGACTCGACGAGAAAGTTTTAACCTCTGACCCGGAGGAGCTTGCGGATATCATGTACGACAATGAATTCATCAGAATCCCCGTCTTCGCAAATCCAAATAACATCGCCTTGTATGAGCCCTACATAAAAAATATTTTGCACCGTAAGGAGGAGAAGTGGGGCTATGAAAAGGAGGTAAGGGTTTATATTAATTTGAAAGAGAAAAGCCTCGATGGTTGGTTTTACAGGGACATTCCAGCAGAGGCCGTCAAAGAGATTTACTTAGGGTTGCGTACTGACGAAACGACTGAAATCATTGCAAAAGAAATTGCTAATAGAGAAAAATATAAGCATTTGAATGTTTTCAAAATGACTGTGCATGCTGATGAGTACAAGCTGGTGCCCGAACCAATTTGGCCGTAGGAAAAGGAGTCCTGTAGGTTGGGCATGCTTTTTATGCCCAACATCGCGATGTTTCGATATGGCGGCGGATTTCCCCATAACCGTATGACGAAATGTTGGGCAACGAAAAGCTGTTGGCCAACCTACCTGATTTTTTCAGGATCATCTTTTAGCGCGGGGGAGATTTAATATATGACGGCTTTTCTCATCATCGACGGTTCCCACGGCGAAGGCGGCGGGCAAATCCTGCGCAGCACGCTGAGTCTGTCCGTTATCACAGGTCGTCCGGTACGCATAGAGAACCTCCGCGCGAACAGGAAAAAGCCGGGGCTGGCGGCGCAGCATCTCACTTCGGTGCGGGCGGCGGCGATGCTTTGCGATGCCGAAATGAGGGGTGCGGAACTCGGCTCGCAAACGCTGCAATTCATTCCCCGCAAGCCAGTTCGGGCAGGCGATTACTTCCTGGACGTGGCCCAGGCACGGGAAGGTGGCAGCGCCGGCGCGGTCATGCTGGTGCTGCAAACCCTGCTGCCGCCGCTGGCTCTTGCTACGGGTTTATCCACCGTTATTTTGCGCGGCGGCACGCACGTTGACATGAGCCCTTCCTTCGATTATGTGCACGATGTCTGGCTGCCCACGCTTGCCCGTATGGGGATGCATGCCGAGCTTTCCCTCGTACGATCCGGCTGGTTCCCAGTGGGGCGAGGAGAAGTGAGGCTGCGAATCGCGGGATCGGGGGAATTGAGGCCCCTGCGACTTGAACATCGCGGTCCGCTGCATGCGGTTACGGGGCGCGCTCTGGCCGCCAACCTGCCCGCCCATATTTGCGAACGCATGGCTGCCCATGCGCGCAATCTTCTGGAGCAGGCCGGGATGGCGACGGAAATCGAAGCAGTCGTTTTGGAAGCGGCCTGCCCAGGAGCAGGCCTGTATCTGACCGCGCATTACGAAAACAGCCTGGCCGGCTTCGGCGCGCAAGGGAAGCGCGGAAAGCCCGCCGAACTGGTCGCCGAGGAAGCCTGTTTCGCGCTCTTGCAGCATCATCGATCGGGCGCGGCCCTGGAGCAGCATCTCGCCGATCAGTTGGTCCTGCCGGCCGCCTTGTGCCGGGGCGAATCCGTCTTTGGCGTCGAGCGCATCAGTCCGCACCTCGTAACCAACGCCTGGGTGGTTAAGCGTTTCGGACTGGCGCGGATAGATATCACCTCGGCCGCCGACGGAACCGGTTTAGTCAAAATCCTTGCAAGCCGGTAACGCCAGCATGATACCCATTCAAGACCTCCTCCATCGCATCCGCTGGGATCCGGAATTCGGCCGCGGCGAATTTGTCATCGGTTATTACGACCGGATTGAGCACGAAATCATCCACGTGCCGTTTCGCGAAATCAAATTTCCACAGGACTGCCCCAGCGTTTTCGAACTAATCGATCGCGACGAGGGACAGACGCATACCATTCCCTTGCATCGGGTCAAGTCGGTCTACAAGAACGGCGAGTTGATCTGGCATCGGGAGTGAACCGGCGCTGAGTTATCCCCACAAATTATCGTTCCTCTAACGTATTGAAATTCCGGCAAACAGAGCCAGCGCTAGTTCTAAATAGGCGTCCGGCAGGATCATAGGATGCTGAGGGACGAGGCGCATCGTCCCTCTGTCCATGCAGTCATGGTTAACAAAGCGTAAAAGGCCGCTGTAATGAGGGACAGTCAGATTGGTTTGATTGTTTTCCGATAGACTGATCGCCATAAATCATCCTGAGAATTTCCCTTTTTGCTTCCAGCCAGTCACAAAGCTCATTTCCAGGCGTAAAAGCGTGTCTTTCCGCTTTGTAATAGGCCGCTTCAGCAATCATCGATTTAAGGCTCAAGTCCAGTTCGTATGCCGGCACCGGTGCTGGATTTGCCCAGGTAAAGCCGAATTTTACCAGACCCAAAACGGTCTGCGGCGAACTGTATTTAATGCCGATTTCCGCAGGTTCCAGTTCTGACAACGTGCCAAAAAGACGGTCCCATATCGAAAAGACTGCACCATAGTTATTGTCGTGCTCGTTACGCTCCGTTGAATGGTGCACGCGGTGCAAATAAGGCGCGATAATGATCTGTCCCAAGCGTTTTTCACCGCGAAATGAAACATTGGTATGATGAAACATGATGAACAAGGCCAACAGGGTTTCATTCGTGAGCACCATCGTCTTGTCTACGCCGAGCAAGACAATGTAAGCCGATTTCAGCACGGTGATGATTAATAGCTCCACAATGTGCAGCCGGAATGCAGTCGAGACATTCAAATAAGGATCGTTGTGATGCACTTTGTGGAACATCCATAGACCATCAACGATGTGACTGATTCTGTGCCAGCAATAGAGCATCAAGTCGAGCAACAC
>JBAQEN010000226.1:0-3426 GCA_049286765.1 Methylococcaceae bacterium | reverse complement strand
GGCCCATGCCGAACTTTATATTGGACTGGTAGAAACCGGCGTCGGCTTAATTCCCGGCTGGGGCGGCTGTAAGGAATACTTGCGCCGCTGGCTAACATCGCCAAAAAGACCCGGGGGCCCCATTCCTCCGGTTGTCAAAGCGTTTGAAACCATCGGCATGGCAAAAGTATCAAAATCAGCTGTTGAAGCAAAAGGCTTGTTGTTTCTGGCACAGTCCGATGGCATCACAATGAACAAATACCGCCTGTTGGCCGATGCCAAGGTCTTAGCCTTATCGCTATGTGATAATTACACCGTTCCGCAACCTTATGTCTATCCCATGCCCGGAAAAACCGCCGGGGTATTGCTCACTATGGGCATTAAAGCCTTCCACTTGTTAGGCAAAGCCACCAACTATGATGTAGAAGTCTCGGAAAAACTGGCTTTTGTCCTCAGTGGCGGCGATTCTGATATGACCTCACCGTTAACCGAAGAGGATATGCTGGCGCTGGAACTGGAAGCCTTTATAGCGCTGGTAAAACAACCCGGCACACTGGCAAGACTGGAGCACATGCTAAAAACCGGCAAGCCGTTGAGGAATTAGGCCTGTAGGCCGGAATAAGCCTGTTCGAGCGCAAGCAAGAACGGGCGTTTCCGGCACACCGTTCGCAATGCCAAGTTTATCAACCCAGCCCATAAATTAAAATTATTATCAGGAGACCATCAATGCTCTGGTTATTGGCACTACTCATCACGTTATGGGCTTTTTTCTATTTTACGACCCGGATAACCTGGGTTACAGCGGTTTTAGGTTTGCTGCTCGGTGCTTATACCGCAGTTCATGGCTTGTCTCAGGATAGTACAAGTTTATGGGCAGGTTTTTTTTTACTCTTTATTTCACTCAATATTCCCTTTATCCGGAAACTGCTATTCAGCCGCTGGATTTTCAAGCTGATGAAGAAAGCATTGCCTGTCATGTCACAAACTGAACGGGAAGCTCTTGAAGCCGGCAATACCTGGTGGGATGCCGAGTTATTCTCGGGCAATCCAGACTGGGAGAAATTACAGAATTTGCCTGTAGCCCGGTTAACTGACGAAGAACAAGCCTTTATCGATGGTCAGGTTGAAACATTGTGCGCGATGCTGAATGACTGGGATATTACTCATAACCGAAAAGATCTGCCGCAGGAAGTCTGGAACTACCTTAAACAGCAAAAATTCTGCGGCATGATTATCCCGAAACACTACGGCGGGCTGGAGTTTTCTGATACGGCGCATTCCGAAATCGTTATGAAAATTGCCAGCCGCAGCACGACGGCAGCGGTTACCGTAATGGTGCCCAATTCTCTGGGCCCTGCAAAATTACTGCTGAATTACGGCACTGAACAACAAAAAAATCATTATCTGCCCCGTTTGGCTACAGGCGAAGAAATCCCCGCCTTTGCATTGACCGGCCCACATGCAGGCAGCGATGCGGGGGCGATGCCGGATACCGGCATTGTTTGCTATAGCCCGGATAAGGTGCTGGGCATTCGACTCAACTGGGAAAAACGTTATATCACATTAGGACCTGTGGCCACTGTGCTGGGGCTTGCATTCAAGCTCTACGATCCTGATCACCTTATCGGAGACAGGGAAAATATCGGCATTACCGTCGCGCTGATACCCGCAAACACACCCGGCGTGTCCATCGGCAGACGGCACAACCCGCTGGATTCGGCTTTTCAGAACGGTCCTAACTGGGGCAAGGATGTATTTATTCCGATGGACTGGATCATTGGCGGCGTTGAACAAGTCGGCAACGGCTGGAAAATGCTGATGCAAAGTCTCGCCACCGGCAGAGCTATTTCACTGCCCGCACTCAGTGTCGGTGCGGCAAAATTCACCTGCCGCAATACCGGCGCCTATGCGCGTATCCGTAAACAATTCAACCTGCCGATAGGCGAATTTGAAGGCATAGAAGAGCCGCTCGCGCGCATTGCTGGCGAAACCTATATCATCGATGCTGCGCGTAAAGTGACTAATGCAGCACTGGATAATGGTGAAAAACCGGCGGTAATTTCCGCTATCCTTAAATACGAATTGACTGAAAGAATGCGCCGCATCGTTAATGACGGCATGGATATTCTGGGCGGTTCCGGTATTTGCATGGGGCCTAAAAATTATCTGGGGCGTTTATATCAGGTAATTCCGGTCAGCATTACCGTTGAAGGCGCAAATATTTTAACCCGGACGATGATGATCTTCGGTCAGGGCGCAATCCGCTGCCATCCCTACATTCAGAAAGAAATGGCGGCAATGCAGCAAAATGATCTACGGCAATTTGATACGGTGCTGTTTCAGCATATCGGCTTTTTTATGCACAATATGGCGGCCAGCTTCTGGTTGGGATTAACGAATGCCCGTTTTAAGTTTGTCCCGGGTAAGAGGAATACCAGACGTTATTATCGCCAAATTGCCCGATTAAGTGTCGGCTTTGCGCTGCTTGCCGATTTCGCCTTATTGACTCTGGGCGGCAAACTTAAGCGAAAAGAACGTCTTTCAGGCCTTTTTGCCGATGCTTTAAGCAATCTGTATCTTTGCTCCTGCGTGCTTAAACATTATCAGGATCAAGGCTGCCCTGAAGATGATGCGCCATTATTCTATTGGGCTTGCCAACAAAGCATTTATCGAACCCAACAGTCATTACTGGCGGTTTTCCGGAAACTGCCATTCCGCCCGCTTGCGTGGGTTTTACGTAGCCTTATTTTCCCGCGGGGCAAGCCCTATGCACCTCCGGGAGACACGCTGATTCACAAAACCGCTTCATTGCTGCTTGCTGATACACCCGTTCGTGACCGCTTGACCCACGGCATCTACATCAACAGCAAAGCCGATGATGCAACCGGCAGAATTGAAATCGCCTTTAAAGCTGTATTGGCAGCAGCGCCGATAGAGGCCAAAATTCGCCTTGCCCAAAAGCAAAAACAGTTATCCAAAGGCGACTCGTCTACAATCCTTGCAGAAGCGTTAGCAAAAGGCATCGTCACTCAACTGGAAGCTGGTTTAATCACTGCCGCTGAACAGTCCAGATTGGCAGCCATTACTGTCGATGATTTTAGCCCTGAAGAATTCATAGGTAGCGGATTCAAGGCTTAATATACGCATGGTCAAAAGCCATGATGCGCGGTGTCTTGATTGAAATGGATGCGGGAGCAATTGCCGAGCGATACATACCCGGTACAACAAAGAGTTGCCGGATTACGTTACACTAATCCGGCCTATATTGATTTTTCCGGTGTGTGATACTGTTCAAAATACTCTGATTTCCAGGATAATTGTCTCAGTCTTTCAACTGAACTGTTAAAAACCGAATAGAAGTGAATTATGAACAAGCTACTTAAGAACTCCATCTGGGTGCTCATTGCCATTCTCGGCGCCTCGGCAGTCGGCGGCATTGCCCTGAAT
>JBAQEN010000225.1:0-5545 GCA_049286765.1 Methylococcaceae bacterium | reverse complement strand
GGCGACACTGGGTACTCAACGTGATGCACAAATTATCGATGCCTTAGCCGGAGAATATAAAGAACCGTTCATGCTGCATTATAACTTCCCTCCATACAGTGTCGGAGAGACGGGCTTTGTCGGTTCGCCAAAACGCCGTGAAATAGGTCATGGCCGTTTGGCTAAACGTGGCGTCACAGCCGTGTTGCCTAATATGGATGAATTCCCCTATACCATTCGTGTGGTTTCTGAGATCACTGAATCCAATGGTTCAAGCTCAATGGCTTCAGTATGCGGCAGCAGCCTGGCATTAATGGATGCGGGTGTGCCGATTACATCACCGGTTGCGGGTATCGCAATGGGCTTGATTAAAGAAGGCGATAGCTTCGTGGTTTTGTCTGACATTATGGGTGATGAAGATCACTTGGGCGACATGGACTTCAAGGTTGCGGGTTCTGTAGACGGGATTACCGCGCTGCAAATGGACATTAAAATAGAGGGCATTACCGCGGAAATCATGAAAACCGCACTGGAACAGGCAAAACAGGGTCGTTTGCATATTCTGGGTGAAATGAACAAGGCGTTATCGAGTACGCGCGACGAAATGTCTGATTTTGCGCCGCGTATTATTACTTTCAAAATTGATCCCAGCAAAATTCGTGAAGTTATCGGCAAAGGCGGCGCAACTATACGCAGCATTACTGAAATAACCGGAGCCAGTGTTGATTTAACCGACGACGGCATCGTAAAAGTGGCTTCTGTTGATAAAGCCGCGGGTGAAGAAGCGCGTCGCCTCATCGAAGAAATTACCGCTGAAGTTGAAGTGGGTAAGGTTTATGAGGGTAAAGTTGCCAGGTTAATGGATTTTGGCGCCTTCGTCACGATTCTGCCCGGTAAGGATGGTTTGGTACATATCTCGCAAATTTCCGATGAGCACGTTGATAAAGTCAGCGACAGGTTGAATGAAGGCGATGTCGTGAGAGTTAAAGTACTTGAAATTGATCGTCAGGGAAGGGTTAGATTGAGCATTAAAGAAGCGGATAAAGAATAAGTTCCTTATTATTTTTTGAAAGGAAAAGGGGCCTTAAGGCCCCTTTTTTATGTAACGGCCAATTTAGACTGGACAAATATTGGTTTAAAATAAATGTAAAAAAATCCGGATTTGATCAGGCATAACTAAAACAAAGACCATACTTTAATTCGGCAACATAAAAAATTTTAAAGGTCGGTAGTCGGCCACTTTGCGACATTCAAGGATTTAAGCGAATGGGGAATGAAAAACCGGAAGCTGTCGTTCAACGGCCAGCATGAGGGGCCCATTTGTAGGGAGCGCAGCGACCGAAAAATGTGTCCCTCTCTATGCTGTTGTTAGCTGATTTTTGTAATTTTAGCAATTTCTGTCTCCAAATAATCACGTATTTTAGACAATGCAATAAAATACAAAACAGATGAGTCCATTATTACTTGTTGATGTTCTGGCTTATTGAATTCGGCAGGTGCTGAATAGGCCAAACCCATGCCGTCATAGAATAGTTTTTCAAACTTATCCAAATCTTCACAAAGCGAAGCACTATCCTTGAAATAAAGCTTCAGTAACATTCTGATGTGTTTACTTTTTGATTTTAAATTTTCTAATTCAAGCTTAGAACCATGAGCCACATATTGATTAATTTTGACAGTTTCTTGCTGAACCCACTCTTCAGTTTCAATGGTTAGCGAATATATCTCTTGTATCTTATCTCGAAGAAAATCGCGATTTCTATTTTTATCAATTTTCCTTTCTGCAATACTACCTCCTAGCACGGCAAAAAGCCCACCAGCAAGCGCTGATAAAGCAGGAGATAGCACCTCTATAATTTCTACTAGCACTTCGATCCTTTGTTGAGCAGCTAACGCTTGGCTCAGGCGCGCGCAGCGAAGCGGAGCGTCCCTTGGTGCCTATTGTTAAGCATTTATATGGTTCCCCATTTCCCTGAAATCATAAGTTCGTTCATTGCTTCAGATTTTGCGGAAGCCACCATAAAAGCCACGAAAAATAATAGAAGAAACCACGATCCGGGAAATCCTATAAAACCTTCGCAGAACAGTTCTATTAAAAAGGTAGCTAAACATACAAACGCAACTCCAACATATAATTGCTGCCATGCAAAATGCCGATTATATATAGCATCAATGAATTCAAAATCTTCCTTGCTGTTTGGCTGCCTTTTCGCAGTTGCCTGTTTAAAGATAATGATTCGAATCATCTCGACCATGTAATCCAAGCTTATGAAACACAAACCATCAATTAATAGACCAACAACCAATGAAATGACGAACAGTGTGAAAGCAATACCCCAAGAATAACTATTTGACAACATAGAATCGACGAGGGTCTTGATGGGGGTGGATAGGACGTATAATGGATAGAGCGCAAGAATACCAGGAGCTAAATGCGCCACAATAAATCGATAAGTTATAAAGCCGAAATTATCCATTTATATCTCCCCAGTATTCTTTTCTTAGTGACAGGCTAGTTTATGCTTAACAAGTTATTATCCAGATAGGGCTAACGTACACTTTTCTCTGTTTAATTGTCAAGAATGGCTTTCAACGCTAGATTTTCTAAACTGTATAGTCCACAATTTCTGTATGATAAACGGACTTGGATAATTCCAAAAGCTACATTTCGAATAACCGAAATAGCGCCCTCAACCGACATTTAAATATCAGAATTAATTGGCTGGTTTGGGTCGATAGTAGACTGTCAGAGTCAGATTCAATTTAGTTTAATTTGTAAAAACATTAGATCAAATGCGGGGTTTTGGAGGTTCTAACAGTTATACCATCCCCTTCAGTTGATAAAGCAACTCCAATGCTTGCTTGGGGGTAAGGTTGTCAGGTTTTACGTCTTCCAGCAAAGTGACCACAGGATGACATTCTGCCGATGAAAACAAATCCAGTTGATTAACGCCTGTTGAGCTTTGCAGCTCATTATAGGCATGGTCTTCCAAATGCCGGAGCTTGGTTTTGGCCTTATCTATCACCGAACGTGGAACACCCGCCAGAGAGGCTACCTGCAAGCCGTAACTTTGATTGGCCGGGCCATCTTTAACGGCATGTAAAAATATGATTTTGTCACCGTGTTCCATCGCATCCAAATGCACGTTATGGATGGTTTTTTGTTCATCGGCCAGAGTGGTTAACTCAAAATAGTGTGTGGCAAATAGGGTAAAGGCTTTGGTTTCTTTGGCCAGATGATCGGCGCACGCCCAGGCTAGAGACAAACCGTCAAATGTGCTGGTGCCACGGCCTATTTCGTCCATCAAAATCAGGCTTTTTGAGGTGGCGTTATGCAGGATGTTGGCAGTTTCCGACATTTCAACCATAAAGGTAGAACGGCCGCTGGTCAAGTCATCGGAGGCGCCAATCCGGGTAAAAATTTTGTCGATAGGGCCGCATACCAAAGATTTCGCAGGCACATAACAGCCGATGTGCGCGATCAAGACGATAAGCGCCGCCTGTCGCATATAGGTCGATTTACCGCCCATATTGGGGCCGGTAATCACCAGCATGCGGCGCTGGCTGGAAAGCGACAGATCATTGGGCACAAAAGGAATGTCTGAAACCTGCTCAACAACCAGATGCCGGCCACCTTCAATGGTTATGCCGGGTTTATCAATCAGAGCCGGTTGTGATAAATTCAAGGTCCCGGCGCGTTCGGCAAACGCAACCAGTACATCAAATTCAGCGAGAGCGGCTGCGCTTCGTTGTAGAGGTATCAATGAGGCTGAAATAGAGTCAAGCAATTCTTCGTACAAGAACTTTTCAAAAGACAATGCCTTGTCCTTAGCGCTGAGTACCTTGTCTTCAAAAGATTTTAATTCCTCGGTAATGTACCGTTCAGCTCCTTTTAAGGTCTGTTTACGGGTGTAATGTGCGGGCACTTTTTCAGAGTGCAAGCGGGAAATTTCAATATAATAACCCTGTACGCGGTTGTAATTGACCTTAAGCTGGGTAATGCCGGTTGCCGCTTTTTCTCTGGTTTCCATGTCAATCAGAAACTGATCGGCGTTTTGGCTTAAGTTTCGCAACTCATCCAGTTCCTGGTTGTAGCCCGGCGCAATAACACCGCCGTCACGTATAAGCACCGGCGGATTATCAATGATAGCTTGTTGTAGCAGCTTTAACATCTCCGGCTGTTCGCCGATTTGTTTACTTAATCGGGCAAGCTGGAGGTTTCGGCTGCTTGCAAGCACCTGTTGTAATGCGGGCAACACCGCCAGGGTATTGCGTAATACCAGCAAATCGCGAGGTCGCGCTGATTTTAACGCGATACGCGAACTGATTCTTTCAATATCGCCGACTTGCCGCAGGCAGGTCTGCACATCCCTATATACATCACAGTCGAGTAAGCTTTCAACACAGGCATAACGATTATTAAGTATGCGGTGATCGCGTAAAGGCCTGTTGATCCAGCGCCTTAAGCAGCGGCTGCCCATAGCCGTGGCCGTTTTGTCCAAAACTCCAAATAGCGTATATTGAAGATGTCCCGAGGGATGATAATCCAGTTCAAGATTACGGCGGCTGGAGGCATCCAGCAAAATGCTGTCGGCACTGCTTTCGGTGTGGATGCCTTGAATATGTGGTAATGCGCTTTGCTGGGTATCTTTAACATAGTGTAGCAAGGCGCCCGCTGCAGCAATGGCGGCAGGCATGTTGTCACAGCCAAAGCCTTTTAAATCAAGCGTATTAAATTGCCTTAACACGCTTTGTTTGGCGCTTTCCGGTTCAAAATGCCAGGGCGGTCTTCTGCATAAACCGCTACGCTGTAGCAAGTTTGCGGGCAGCTGCCAATCTTCGCTAAACAGCAATTCAGCCGGATTAAGGCGGCCCAGTTCACTGAGCAGCTGGTCTTTGGATTCCACCTGTTGTAATACAAAGCGGCCACTGGTTAAATCCAGACTGGCAATGCCTTGTTTATCATCATGCTCACACACAGCGACCAGTAAATTATCTTTACGGTCTTCAAGCAAGGCTTCGTCTGTGACCGTGCCCGGAGTGACAATACGCACAACCTTGCGCTCAACCGGGCCTTTTGAAGTCGCAGGATCACCGGTTTGTTCGCAAATTGCGATAGATTCACCGTTTCTTAATAATTTTGCAAGATAGCTTTCTACTGCATGGTAGGGTATGCCGGCCATGGGAATCGGCAAGCCGGCCGATTGCCCGCGACTGGTTAAAGTAATATCCAGTAATTGCGAAGCTTTCTTAGCATCGTCAAAGAACAGTTCGTAAAAATCTCCCATGCGATAGAATAAAAGGGTATCGGGGTGGTCTGACTTGATGCGCAAATACTGCTGCATCATCGGAGTGTGCGGGGTAACAGGGTTTTGTTTTATACTCATGGCTCTATTTTATCTGAAGTCGGACGGGGCCACATCATGGATTATGAATTATTCGAACTTGCGCAGCAACTGGGTCGATTGTTAAAGTCAAAAGGGGAAAAAATAGCCACCGCCGAGTCTTGTACCGGTGGCTGGATTGCGCAAATAATTACCGAAGTCCCGGGTAGCTCAGCTTGGTT
>JBAQEN010000224.1:0-2625 GCA_049286765.1 Methylococcaceae bacterium | reverse complement strand
ATCAGATACTTCAATATTTTCATTGGCATTCCTTTTAAGTTAAATTCAAAATTTGCTCAATATTGCAAGCATATACCTGGAGCCTTATCAAAAATCGCATCAACTTGACGTTGCCTCACATAATCTGGAGCGCCTGAACTGCCAAACGACCTGATACTGGAGGCAATTGCTTGACAAGCTGGATGAGATGAACTTTCAAGCTGGCTAGCCAAAGAGTTAGCGTATCTCTCTACAGCATCACCCTGTTGATTGATCGTTGGTACAGATGGCATTGCAATGTCGTTATCTCGCTTCAAATATGTTGAAGCAGCATAACATTCTGATTTATATTGCTTTATTAAATAGCTGGCACGAACTTTCTTACAGTTTTCATCAGTTACTTTTATTCCGTCAAGCTCCATTAATCCTGGGCAATGCAATCTTTTAAACCAGACCTCAGCTTGTTCCAATGCTTGTGTAACGTCTTTTTTATAACGGGTGCAACCTCAATTTAAAGCAGCCACAACAGAAGGAATGCCAAAGAGATTTATCTTTTGCCAAAACTGTTTCCATCTTTGAGCAGTTAAAACTAATGCCCGTAAATTTAAGATGCCGGCAGCACCCGGTTTTTTCCAGCGCATACCGGCAAGACAAAATCTCTGTTTTATAAGCGTTTTACAAGCTGCTTCTGTCACGCCCGATCCAATCGGAAAATATTGATCGGTGTAACTCATATAGTCCATTTGGTGCCGGTGATTTTTATAATAGGTAACGGCTGCTCCCAGCTTGTCTCGCAGATGTTGCGGTAATTTTTGGGTGCTTTTCCGTGCTTGTAGCGCCACCATTTCATCATAAAGTGCCTCGGCAGCCCCCGCTGTGTTCTTCAGTTGATGACAGCGATCTTCCAACCATTTTTTGTGAGCACTTTTATCCTTAGGATATTTTGCATTAGCGACTGCGCCCAGATAACTACTCGCATGATAAAAATCGAGGATATGTGTTTGGGTATGCTGCGTTAAAAATTGCCAGTTGCTTTCAGCGCCATCGGCTAGTCCGACTCGCTTAGCATTTGGAAAGTGCGCTTTGACGCGTTCAATCTCTGCGGTAAAGCGGCGCAAGAAATCCGCTTTGCCATATTCAGGCGTGGCACCCAGATAAATCGTATGTTGCCGTTCGCCTTTTGTATCATAAAAACTGATCGTACCTGCCATGGCTTCCCGCCAACCTTCTTTACTCAGGTGCATACAGGTGCCGTCCAGGCTGATGGCTATTGAGGCAATAGGTTTTTGGAAGTTGGGCAGATCATAATGCCATTGGGTTTCTTGTTGCCCGGCTATACCTGCCACTTTTTGGGATAAATTTTGCAAGAACGATGCGGATATTTTTCGTCCTTGGCATTCCAGGAAATCCTGTTGAACTTCTAGGGCCGAGTTACAAGCCATCTTAATGCCCACCTGCTTGGCAAACCGGGGCGTTGAACTACCCATGATGCGCGCGGATTGCTCCAACGGGCAGAAGGTCTTTCCTCGTCCATGATGGTGATAAACATGCCTCGCACACTGAATTTCACCATAAGGCGTTTGATAAAACTTCTCTTCCTGCCCCTTGCTTCGCCATTGCTTGCCCTCTATTTCAATCGCTTCCCCTTGGGTGTCAAATTGCTTCAATGCTTCTTCAGTAGCGAGGCTGCCTGCCTCATTGACGACCGCCTGAATCGCTTCCTCACTGTCTAGCATCGAATCTTCGAGATCAACTGTTATCTCTATAATGAGCTTTTTCCCTTCTTTTCTTATAATTTTTGCGGCCATGTCTATTCTTAAAGTTTTAATGATCGAATCCGTTTAAGCTTCTATCTCAAAATATAGGAATAATGTCTACCTGTTTCTTTAGGCTGTCATAAAATTGAGGTCGCACCCTGTCAAGGTAGCCGATGTTGTGTTGGATGGCGCAGCTTGTGTCCACTTGCATGGCAAGGGGCGGAAGCAGCGTGCGGTGCCGTTATGGAAATCGACGGTGAAGGAAATCCGGGCGTGGTTGCGCTTAAATTCAAGATTAGGAAATGACTCGGCCTTACTGCCCAACCGCGATGGTCAAGCGATGACCCGAAACAATGTTACTCAGCGCCTTAGTCTGGCGGTAACCCATGCATCCCAGACTGTCAGCAGTTTATTGGAACGCCATATTTCACCACACTGCATTCGTCATTCAACTGCGATGCATTTACTGCAATCCGGTGTCGACATCAGTGTAATCGCTCTATGGTTGGGTCACGAAAGCCCGAAAACGACATACCAGTATGTCGAAGCCGATTTGGCCATGAAGGATCAGGCACTCGCCAAACTTCAGGAACCCAGCATGAAACCGCTTCGCTACAGCGCTTCGGACTCTTTGCTTCAGTTCTTGAAATCGTTGTAATTATGTGAAGCTCGTGAGCGAGATATAGGCTCCCAAGCCAGATCGTATCTCGCTCGCGGCAAAATCACTATACATAAAAGGAAACTTCACATAATGGCCGTTATGTTATGCTTAACATAGCGGCCTTTAAGAGACTAATATGCCTTTACATCGAATGACAGCTAATAAGCTTTGAACAGACGCCTGGGATTATAAAATCGGTCTATTGATTTTGTGCATGGTGTGTTGTGG
>JBAQEN010000223.1:0-4101 GCA_049286765.1 Methylococcaceae bacterium | reverse complement strand
AAAAAAGAGTAATGTAAAACAGTCATCGCGTAAGGGGCGAGAAACCGTTGTTCCGCTAGGAATAATCACGTTTTCTAACGCCTTATTTGAGGAAATAATTCCTTCGCCGGTTGGGATTTGAGTGAATCAGCATACATGCGTACTACACGACTACCTTTTCACAACTTTTTACTGTCGATAGTACCATGCCTTTGTGCAGCCTACTTTCACTCCAGCTTTTCATTTCTTTGCCTAATATACACCGCAAAGCGTGGTATCCCTGCCTGAGTAAAACCCTGATACCGGTAAGTCACCAGGCTCCCGAGCAAGGGTGGATTTTTTCTTTGTAGCTGAGTAAAACCGCTGCCTATGTAAAATTCCTTGCCATTATCCGTGCGGACTTTTATAGCGCCCATCAACCCAGTGTTTTTGCCTTTACCAGGTTTATAGCCGGTAACGACGGCTTCAGCATCTTCAAAGGGTTTTAGTTTGAGCAAATCATCACTGCGGCCGCTATGATAAAAGGCAGTTTGCCGATGCAGCATCAAACCCTCGCCACCTTGTTTGGCAATGTCATCAAGTTTCTGCATCAATGTTTTATTAGAATCCACACGAAACTGCTCAATAACTTTTAGATAAGGAGTGGCTGCTACATACCGCATGGCTTCAACACGTTCAGTAAAACTGCCTCCGTGAGCAGGCAGATCAAACACCATAAACTTGACGTTTTTCCAACCTTCATCGGGTTTCTGCTTACGGACGACCGAAACAACGTCTTCATAGCGCCCTCTCCCCATCCATAATTCGCCATCTAAAGGATTATCAGGGAAATTCCAAACAAACCACGCTGGTGCTATAAAGATTTTACCTCCGCGTGAAATAAGTTGCCTGCCATTCCATCGGGCTCGAATACCATCGAGTTTTTCACTCACCCAGAACTGCGTAACATCCTCATGCTGACCGTATACGTTTGCCAGCATCACTTCAGGTGTTTCAGCGGCGGCTATCGGCAATGCGATTAACGCCGTCAATAACAGCGCAACGAGGAAATACCTGAAAGCGGGGATAACAATAGAACCAGCAACGGTTTTTTGCACGTGTTGATAATCAGACATCGCTAATTTCTTCAGGATATTCATTCTGGAAGCCTGTCCGGGAATGTAAATACTAAATTTAGCATAGTATGGAGTACTTTGCTGGCTGTACAATTTTTAGTGTTGATCGTAACCCAGACTAATTGATGTTTATCGAATTTTAGACATAAAAAAAGCCCTACATTTTCATGTAGGGCTTTGATTTGTTTGGAGCTGGAGATGGGACTCGAACCCGCGACCGGCTGATTACAAATCAGCTGCTCTACCAACTGAGCTACACCAGCAAAGAGTAATTATTATACACAAAATTATTTCTTTGAAAAGCACCTTTATATATTTTTTAGAGTAAATCAAATGTCCGGTTTCTGAATACCCGAGGAGATTTCATTAATGAGTACGACACAAACCGTCTAACCATGCCGGTTTTTTTGAGGCAGTTCGTACTTATTTGCAGTTGTTTATAATATACAATGATTTTAATCTGGCTTCCCAAGGCGTTACTTTTGAAGAAGTTAAAAGTAAGCTGGAAGCCGTGATTGTAGCTTATATTTATGGACGCACTGGCGGGAGAAGATAAGCTCTATGCAGCGCAATTGTTGTTAATCAGCATGCAAAACTATCCAGGACTCTGGGGCAAACAGCATTGAAAAGTTTCCACCCCAGGTTGTTTAATGTCCGGTTTTTTACCGGAGTATCCTGGAGTGTTAAAAATGCAAAATATTGCCGAAATCAGACGGCGTCATAAGATTAATGGGGAAAGTATCAGTTCGCTTGCAGAAGAGTTTAGGCATTCGCGAACCACCATCCGAAAACACCTACAATCGGTTGAAGAGCCGGTTTATCAACGACAACACCAACCATTGCCGAAACTTGGCGAATTTGAAGCTCAATTACTGGCGTGGTTAGAACAGGATGCCCAGTTACCGCGAAAACAACGCCGAACCGCACAACGTCTTTTCGAGTGTTTACAAGTGGAAGGTTATGTCGGCACCTATAGTCCTGTTCAACGTTACGTTAAGGTTTGGAAGAAGAGCCGAGCTAAAAACCCGACAGTCAAACAAGCCTTTGTACCACTAGCTTTTCCGCCCGGTGACACCTGTCAATTTGATTGGAGCCACGAAACGGTGGTGCTGGCCGGTATATCACAGACGGTTAAAGTGGCGCACTTCCGTTTAACCTACAGTCGACGAATGTTTGTGGTAGCCTATGCGCGTGAAACCCAAGAAATGGTGCTGGATGCCCATATCAAAGCCTTTGAATACTTCCGAGGCGTTCCCAAACGCATGGTCTACGATAACCTAAAAACAGTCGTGGATTCTATTTTCGTAGGTAAAGAACGGCAGTTTAATAGGCGCTTTTTAACCTTGGCCAACCACTATTTGTTTGAACCGGTAGCATGCACACCGGAATCGGGCTGGGAAAAAGGCCAAGTGGAAAACCAGGTAGGCAATATTCGTGAGTGGCTCTTTACGCCAACACCTAAGTTCCAAGACTTTACAAGCCTTAACGAGTGGCTAGCCATGCGCTGTCGTGAATTAGCGGGACGGACTAATCCTGAGCAGCCATCACGTACCATTGCCGATTGCTTTGCCGAAGAACAAGCCTTGTTAATGCCCGTCACAGCAGCCTTTGATGGTTATGTCGAACACACCCTACGCGCCTCGTCGACCTGTTTGGTCCGTATTGATCGTAATCGCTACAGTGTGCCTGCCGAATGGGCGAACAGTGTCGTTTCGGTACGTTTAACCGCCAATCAAGTACGCGTAGTGGCCGATGGTAAGGTCGTTGCCGAGCATCCTCGCTGCTTTAGCCGTGATCAACTGATTTGTGATCCTTAGCACTATTTGCCAGTATTAGAGAAAAAGCCTGGCGCATTACGGCATGGCGCTCCGTTTCAACAATGGGATTTACCCGTGTCTATCCGAGTGGTTCGTGATCGTATTCTCAAGCAGGATAAAGGGGATCGTGCCTTCGTGGAGCTGTTGCTGATGGCACGCAGCTTGGGCGATAGCGGCCTCGAAACCTTGGAAGTTGCATGCGACCTGACCTTGCAAACGGGGGTTATTGCTGCGGCAATAGTTCTTAACGAAATGCGTCGCTTAACGGAAGCCGCACGTCCCAAAGCACTTGAAAATATCAAATTATCTGTGCCGGCCTTGCAGCTTGAACCACAGGCTGATTGCAACCGTTACGACAGTTTGCGGAGGCTACAGCATGAACATTGATCGTTACGCCCAACTAAAAGAACTGCACCTGTGGGGCATGGCGGCCGCTTGGCAAGAATGGCAAAGCGAATTCCCTGTACAGCAAAAACCGGTAATGCCGGAAGTATGGCTGGATCGGTTGATTACCGCCGAGCTGGCAGATCGTAAAGCCCGCAGCTTGCGTTACCAACTCAAAGTTGCCCGTTTCCCGACGCATCGGGACCTGATGAATTTTGATTGGACAGAAACACCTTTGCAGAAAGCACGGATTGAACAACTGGCCACAGGTGGTTTCATGGAGCAAGCGCACAACCTGATCCTGGTCGGTGGCACGGGTACCGGCAAAACACATCTTGCTACCGCTTTGGCAGTGGCCGTCATTCATCAGGGTAAGCGGGCCAGATTCTATAATGCGGTGGATCTGGTCAATCAACTGGAAAAAGAAAAACAGCAGGGTAAAGCCGGGAATCTGGGCAAGCAGTTGACGGTGATGGATGCGGTTATTTTGGATGAATTGGGTTATCTGCCATTCCCTGAATCGGGCGGCGCATTATTGTTTCACCTTATCAGCCAGCTCTATGAGAAAACATCACTGATTATTACTACGAATCTAAACTTCGCTGAATGGCTTCAGGTATTTGGTGATGCCAAGATGACTACCGCCTTACTGGATCGCGTTACTCATCACTGCGATATCCTTGAAACAGGTAACGATTCTTATCGATTTAAACAGCGGAAGAAGATTAGCGAGACACAATAACCTTATATATTATCTGGATATTTTTCGACGCTTTTTACTGGTCAAATTTGGATGCTGATTGACA
>JBAQEN010000222.1:0-8595 GCA_049286765.1 Methylococcaceae bacterium | reverse complement strand
CGCTCTGCATTGCAAGTTACCGTCGATAGCCGATGATTCCGGCTTGGTTGTAGATGCTTTAAACGGAGCTCCAGGTGTAATTTCTGCACGCTATGCCGGGGTTGGCGCCAGTGATCAGGATAATGTGCATAAATTGTTACAAGCGCTTGAAGGTGTTCCTGATACACAACGCAGTGCGCGCTTTATCTGTGTCATCGTGTTTATGGAACATGCCGAAGACCCTTTTCCGGTTATAGCTCAAGGCGTTTGGGAGGGCAGAATTTTATTTCACCCAACCGGTGATAACGGCTTTGGCTATGATCCGGTATTTTGGGTGCCGGAACATAATTGCGCATCGGCTGAATTAACGGCTGCCGTTAAAAATTCATTAAGCCATAGAGGTCAGGCCTTGAAAATTTTAACGGCATTAATCAAGGCCAGGGAACTGTAGATACGGCAAACCACACCTGCTTTTTACCCCCATCGCGTTATGAATGCATTACTTCCCGTCGCCCAGCAATTTGCAGAGCCTGTTATTCAGATAAGCCCGCTGGGTAATGGCCTGATTAATGATACGTTTCTGGTTACGACGGAATCATCGCGCTTTGTTCTGCAACGTATAAATCGCAACGTTTTTCCGGCGCCCGATCAGATTATGGACAATCTGATAATGCTTAATCAGCATCTTGAACATAAATCAAGCGCGGAGCTTAAGCTTAAAATCCCGGATATTTTAAAAACTACAACCAACTTTGATTACTATCAGGATGAACAAGGTGATTACTGGCGTGCTCTAGGCTATATTGGGAATACTGAAAGCCTGGAGACTATCAGTAACCTAAGCCAGGCCCAACAAACTGGATCTGCGCTGGGACATTTTCATCGTTTAGTCAGTGATCTTGATCCTTTACGCTTACATGATACCTTGCCGGGTTTTCATATTGCCCCCGACTACTTAAGCCATTATCATCAGGTCTTAACAAAATCAGCCAGACAACCTGTAGCTGAAAGCCTTTATTGCGCAGAATTTATCGCCAAATATCAACACTTAACCGATGAACTGGAAACGGCGAAACGGCAAGGATTATTGTCATTACGGGTTATCCATGGCGACCCTAAATTAAATAATTTTCTTTTTGATCAACTCAGCAAACAAATCGTCAGCATTATTGATCTGGATACCGTTAAGCCGGGGTTGGTGCATTACGATATTGGTGATTGTTTACGCTCCTGCTGCCACAAACTGGAATCCAATGCATTTGATCTGGATATTTGCGCTGCTATTTTACGGAGCTACTTGACAGAAGCCGGCGTGTTTTTTACAGATTATGATTACCGCTATTTGTACGCCGCCATACAATTAATTCCGTTTGAACTGGGACTCAGATTTTATACCGATTATCTGGAAGGCAACCGGTATTTTAAAGTAAACGAGCCTGAACAAAACTTGCAGCGTGCTGCCGGTCAATTTCAGCTGTGTGAGAGCGTCATGGCGCAGGAATCAGCAATCAAGACTCTGATAGAACAAATACAGAACCAGTGAACTATTTAACTATCGCCGAATTGATTCAGGCATTTCCCCATGCAGGAGAACTGGTCTGGATAGGAATAAGACCAGCGCGAGGTGAAACCATGATTACAATCAATGAAGTTATGGCCGATCAACGCGCAGGTCTGATAGGCGACCGCTACAGTAATATCAGCGGTAAACGGCAAGTAACTCTTATTCAGTGGGAACATCTGGCCGTGCTTGCGTCATTTATGGGCAAAACCATTGCTCCTGAACTATTACGTCGTAATCTGGTGATTAAAAGCATCAATTTGCTGGCGTTAAAAAACCGGAATTTTCGTATTGGTGAAGCTGTTTTCCACGCAACAGGATTATGCCATCCCTGCTCAAAGATGGAAAAAGTGTTAGGAACAGGCGGCTATAACGCCATGCGAGGACATGGCGGCTTAACTGCCGAGGTTTTAAATGATGGATTGATTCGCGTTGGCGATCTTTTGACAGTGTTACCGGAGAGGCAAGCAAATTGCTGATTGAAATCCCTAGGGAGCAGCGTGATCTTGTTCTCGGTTATGGTTTGGTGTTGCTCGGCGCATTAGGTTTTTCAGCCAAAGCCATCATTATTAAATTGGCTTATGCCGCCAACGCCGAAGTCGACGCCATCACCCTGATGGCTTTACGTATGTTGTTTGCATTGCCGTTTTTTCTACTGGTTGCGATCTGGCGCAACAAAAAATCTCCCGCTTTACCGTTGGATAAAAAACAATGGGGGCTGATTATAGTTCTGGGCTTGATGGGCTATTACATAGCAAGCTATCTGGATTTTCTCGGGCTGCAATATATCTCGGCTGGACTGGAGCGGGTTATCATCTTTCTGTATCCCACCTTTGTTGTGTTGTTTTCTGCCCTTGTCTACAGGCGGCGCATCACGGCTCGGGTTGGTATTGCGCTGGGCTTAAGCTATGCCGGCACCCTGCTGGTTTTTATCGAACATCTGTCGATAGTATCATCCGGTCTCTTTTTGGGTTCAGGCCTTGTGCTGGGCAGCGCCATTATTTTTTCGTGGTTTGTTATGGGCAGCGGCGTTATGACGCAGCGCATTGGCTCGGCGCGTTTCACAGCTTACACGATGACCGTTGCCAGTGTCGCAACGATAGTGCATTTTGCTGTCCGGCATGGTACTGCGCTTACCCGCTTTCCGGTTGATGTTTATAATCTGGCATTAATCATGGCGGTTTTTTCTACTGTGCTGCCGGCATTTTTTATGAATGCAGGCATCCGCAGGATCGGTGCGGGGTCAGCATCCATTATCAGCACAACCGGCCCGATAGCCACGCTGGTTCTAGCCTATATGCTATTGGGTGAATCGATTACCCCGGATCAATTAGCAGGTACTTTTTTTGTATTGGCAGGAGTTTATGTGGTGAGCCGGGCTAAACTTGATACTCGATAGGTGAAGAGGTTCTTTCCAATCCAATAATTTTTCTTTGCGTTATTCGTGTCTCAGTAATGAAGTGAAGTTTTTAGATTAAAGACATCATGAGCTATTTCTGCATTTCCTTTTTGAATAGTGTGTCCAGTTTGCTGTTTGTATCCTGATTGTACAGTTCTGAACGATCGACTACGGCTGGTTTTGGAGGAGCAACAATCGCAGCAGGCCTTGCAACTTGCACTGAAGGCGTTTGGGCGAGGGGCTGGCTGAAGGGTTGCTGGGATTTATGAAGGCGAAAGACGCCGCCATAACTGGTGTCTATGTCGAAATCATCCCAAATATAGACTGGATAGGCTATCGGTTTGGTAGGAATCGGGATGGTAAGAATATCTGCAATTCCACATCCAGCCCGCCCCAAGGTATTGACCAAGCCTTTCAGGAAACCGCCGAATACGCCATAAAAGAAATTGCTTTGATTCATTGTGTTAATAATGTTTTTGGGAAGTTCCAGCCATGCTGTGCTCAAGTTGGCAAACCCATTAAGCGCTTTATTGCCGATTATTTCGCCATAACTGGTGTGCTGTTGCTGCTCATCGGCTTGAATAACAGGTGTATAAGCCGTGTTGTCATAGCCCTGCTGGTACATCTCTGCCTGAATCATCGGCGTATAGGCAGTCAACAGGCAGGTAAAAAGAATAGAACCCAAAAAACAATTGAATTTAGTCATGACAAATCCTGATGATGCTTTAAAAATATACCCAGTATAGCAGAGCTATTTTTATTTACTTTTTCAGCGCCTTGGCAAAAGCGTTAGCCATTGAGCCGTGAACTGGCGCTTGTTGCTTGGGCTTATTGGCCTGTTTTTGACTATTTCGCTCTGGCCTCGATTCAACAGCATCAGTATTGGTTTTCATCGTCAAAGAAATGCGCTTGCGTTCGATATCCACCTCCAGCACCCTGACCTTTACCATATCGCCGGTTTTTACCGCATCTCTGGGATCTTTGACAAAGGTATCCGATAAATGCGAAATATGCACCAAACCGTCCTGATGCACACCGATATCAACAAATGCGCCAAAGTTGGCAACATTGGTGACAACGCCATCCAGCCTCATGCCCGGTTCAAGATCGGATATTTTCTCGATGCCCGCCTTGAATTCCACACTTTTAAATTCCGGCCTGGGATCACGCCCGGGTTTTTCCAGTTCTTGCAGAATATCGGTAACGGTAGGCAAACCAAAGTGTTCATTGGTAAAATTTGCCGGATCCAGATTGCGTAAAAAACTGCTTTGGCCGATAAGGTCGCGGATGGATTTACCCGTACTGTTGATAATGGCTTCAACAACCGGGTAGGCTTCAGGATGAACCGAAGACGCATCCAGCGGGTTGTCGCCATTCATAATGCGCAAAAATCCTGCCGCCTGTTCATAAGCCTTATCGCCCAGACGCGGCACTTTTTTCAATTGCCTGCGATTAACAAACGGGCCGTTTTCGTTGCGAAAAGCGACGATATTTTCACTGACGCCGGCTGACAAACCGGAAACCTGTTTTAATAACGATACCGACGCCGTATTGACATCAACACCAACCGCATTGACACAATCCTCAACGACCGTTTCAAGTCCGCGCGCTAACTGAACCTGATTAACATCATGCTGGTACTGACCGACGCCTATGGATTTGGGATCAATTTTAACCAGTTCTGCCAAGGGATCCTGCAAGCGTCTGGCGATAGAAACCGCGCCGCGCAAGGATACATCCAGATCGGGAAACTCTTTAGCGGCAAGCTCGGATGCGGAATAAACCGACGCTCCCGCTTCGGATACCGTGATTTTGGTAAATCTTAGCTCGCTATGCTGTTTCATGACATCAGCAACCAGTTGATCAGTTTCCCTGGAACCAGTGCCGTTGCCTATGCTGACTAAATCGACGTTGTGCTTTTGTATCAGTTTTGCCAATGCGGCAATCGACTCATCCCATTGCCTGCGCGGCGGGTGCGGATAAATAGTATCCGTCGTCAACACTTTTCCGGTAGCATCAACGATAGCTACCTTAACACCGGTGCGTATCCCCGGATCCAGGCCCATCGTGGCTTTAGGGCCTGCCGGTGCGGCTAATAACAAGTCTTTTAAATTACTGGCGAAAACACGAATGGCTTCCAGTTCTGCCGCTTCTCTGACTCTAAGCTTTAAATCCAGATCAATGCGCGTGAATAACTTGATTTTCCAGGCTAAACGCGCTGTTTCTGAAAGCCAGGCATCGGCCGGTTTTGACGTGTCGGTAATATTTAAATGCCGGGCTACAAACCGGGTGCAAAGGTCGTGCTCCTCTTTGTCTTCAGCACCGGGTTTTAGTGTTAATGACAATAAATCCTCATTGCGCCCACGGAACAAGGCTAAAGCGCGGTGTGAAGGAATTCTGTTAATCGCTTCCTGATAATCAAAATAATCCTTGAATTTTTCTGCCTGCTGTTCTTTGCCGGCCACGATAGTTGCGTGGACTATACCTTTTTGCCAGACGCGTTCACGTAGCTCAGTCAATAATCCGGCATCTTCAGAAATACGTTCCATGATTATTTGCCTTGCGCCATCCAAGGCGGCTGCGGTATCAGGCACACCTTTTTCTGCATTAATATAACGGGTTGCGATGTGTTCCGGGATCAGACTGCGATCATCCAGCAGGGCATCGGCGAGCGGTTCAAGCCCTGCTTCACGGGCAATCTGGGCTTTCGTGCGCCGTTTGGGTTTGTAGGGTAAATACAAATCTTCCAGCAGGGTTTTGGTGTCAGCCTCATTTATGGCGTTTTCCAGTTCGGGCGTCAGTTTGTCTTGCGAGCGGATGCTATCCAGAATGGTTTTGCGCCGCTCGTTTAGCTCGCGTAAATAATACAGGCGTTCTTCCAACTGCCTTAATTGAGTATCATCCAGCCCACCGGTCACTTCCTTCCGGTAGCGGGAAATAAACGGTACGGTTGCGCCTTCATCCAGCAATAAAATAGCTGCGCTGACTTGTTTTCTGTTAACAGATAATTCTTCGGCAATGCGTTGGCTTACGTCCATTTTTTGAATTCTTGGGAAGTTGAAAATGGGCGCATTGTACCAGTTATAAGAAAAGATCACTTGCTACAACCGCTTTTCATAAAATAGTCGAACATGCTAATATTCTATATTATTAAAAGCATAAACTTACCGCCCCGGTAGACTTCATAGTAACCTTAATTAAAACACTCATGGAAAATTTCACGCCTCTTTCGGCAACAGCCGGTGGCGCACTGATTGGTATCAGCGTCACTTTACTCCTGCTCTTTAACGGTCGCATTGGAGGGGTTAGCGGCATAATGAATGGCGTATTTTTTGCCGCAAGAAATGACCGTCTCTGGCGGCTGATCTTTCTTTCCGGGCTTATTTTGGGTGCAGTTATCTTTCAATTGCTGGTTCCCGATTTTAATATTCCCCGTCAAAATTATCCTCTGCTGTTACTTGGATTGGGCGGCTTTCTGATCGGCTTCGGTACTCGTATGAGCGGCGGCTGCACCAGTGGACATGGTATTTGCGGCATTGCCAATTTATCGATTCGCTCCCTAATCGCCACTCTGACCTTCATGGCGGCTGGCATGATAACCGTCTATATTATTCGCCACTGCCTGGAGCTTGCCGCATGAAACATAATCTCATTGCCCTGCTCTGCGGCATCATTTTCGGCATAGGGCTGTCACTCTCACAGATGATAAATCCAAATAAGGTGCTCAATTTTCTGGATGTTACCGGCAAATGGGACCCCAGTCTGATATTTGTCATGATCGGTGCATTGGTCATCGCTTTTGTTTCGTTCAAATTGATTCTAAAACGCCCGGCTCCAATATTCGCGGAAAATTTTCACATTTCCAGAAAAACGTCGATTGATAAGTCACTTATAGTTGGCGCTGCCATTTTTGGCATCGGCTGGGGCATGAGCGGTTATTGCCCAGGCCCTGCTGTTACCGGTCTCGGATTACTGTCAGTGGAATCAGTCATAATGGTTGTTGCCATTTATTTGGGTTTTTTTGCTTGCAAGCAATTTTTTGAGCAAAAATAATTTATTTTCTTGAGAAAGATATAAGACAAGGAAAGTTGTTTTATAGCTCATTAAGTAGTGCATTGCGTGCAGTCGAGCAGACACGTTTCTCTCAACGAAGCTCGCCCTTTCCTCTACCGGTAATTTTGAAGCTACTGTTCACGGCACTGGGCTACTACGTGATCGTAATTGTTTTTGCTTTGCATCATTGATTGTCCTCAATTACTCACAAAACCGTTCTGTATGATTTGCTATTTGTCATGGCGCTGGTATACGTATCTCTGATCGTGTGACTCTGTTTCCATACCATACCAGATCCGGCCTTCGCCGCCAGATGCAAAGAGGTGAACGCAATCACTAATTTCTATCGTTTCAGGTGGAATGACAGGGAAAATAGTCTTAAAAAATTATTGAAATTTATTCTTGTCAACTCAGTTTGAAAGGAGTATAAAAATTCCGGTCCCATATAATAACTTCTTAGGCGGCAATAGCTGCATAACAATCGAATCAATCCGGATAGGTAACCAGGCTGCCGCTTTGTTGTCAGCCGGTTACGCATAACGGTGAAATGAATTTGATTTTACATACTCGGGGGAAGTGCCATGAAAGCATACGACTTACGACGGTGGGCCTCACTTACGGGGCTGATTATCCTGCTCTCGGCGTGTGAGACCTCGACGCCACCACCTTCGGAACCACAACCGCCACCGCCCAAACAAACCGGTGATCCTTTGGTTATCAAAGGCCGCGAGCTGTTTTTCAAGGAAACCTTCAATGGTAATGGCCGAACCTGTGGCACCTGTCACCGTGAAGACCATAATTTGACGATTGACCCGGCGTTCATAGCCACGCTTCCGAAAAATGATCCTTTGTTTGTCGCCGAATTCAATCCTGAGTTGGCCAAGAATTTCGAGGTTCCGAAACTGATGCGCGAGTTCGGACTGATTCTGGAAAACCAGGACGGCCCCGACACATTCAACATGCGCAGCGTGCCGCATGTCTTTGCGCAACGAATATCCATCGCCAGCAACCCGAACAACCGCTTCCATTGCTTCAGCGACACCCAATGCCCGCGAACCGGCTGGTCCGGTGACGGAGCACCTGGTACCCAAGACCTCAGGGCGTTTGCCATGGGCGCAGTCATACAGCATTTCACAAAATCCCTGAATCGCAAGGCTGGCGTCGATTTCCGCCTGCCCACGGAAGAAGAGTTGATCGCTATGGAAGCCTACCAGCTTAGCGAAGGCCGTCAAGAGGATCTGAAACTGCCGTTGCCTTTGAAAAGCGTGGTGGCTGCGAAAGGCCAGGAGATTTTCAACTCGCCTACCCAGGGCAAGTGTTCATTCTGCCACTTCAACGCCGGCGCCAACGTTGGACCACGCAGTCCTTTGGGTCAAGGCAATTTGAACTTCAATACCGGCGTGGAAAATTTGCCCGACCAGCCCGAGGATTTGGCGGGCGTGCCTAACAACAAGGACGACGGTCTGGGTACGCCCGGTGATGGCACTTTCAACACGCCTTCGTTGGTTGAGGCCGCGGACACCGGACCGTTTTTCCATAACCATTCGGTGGCGACGATAGAAGGCGCAGTGGCTTTCTACAACGGCGATGCCTTCAACAATTC
>JBAQEN010000221.1:0-6847 GCA_049286765.1 Methylococcaceae bacterium | reverse complement strand
ATCCAGTACAGTGTTCAAGGTGTCATTGAATCTCAGCATTTCATGTAACAACAAACCGGTATCATTTCGATGAGAGGCCCAATCAATTTGCCCCGCCTCTATCATTAGAAAAAATCCTCGTTCATTGCGTTCAAGGACTTTCAGGGCTTTAGCCGACATGTCTTTTAAAGTCGGTTGCACACGTTTGATATCATTTTTTAAATGGGTTTCAACAATACCATTTTGCATCCCGGAGTTTGCAAACAAGCCCAGCGTTTTACCGTTAACCTTTTGCAGTTGTTCGTTATTAAAAACTAAGGTATAGCCTTTTTGTTGAGCAATGGTTAATAGATTTTTTGCGTCTTTCCTGGATGATTTAATATCAAAACTATTGTCAGTTGCGTGTGCCAGTTGTTGATGAATTAAAGATTTTTTGTCACTGGCTTGCTCGGGAATCCAGTAGCTTAAGCCGCCCGACAACATAACATCCGCCTCGGTTGCCAGCAAATCTTCCGGAATATTGTTTTCCTGGCTGCGGTGCGTCTCGTGCGCGGCGAAAGCAGCGGGGGTCGCATGAGTGATACGCGTATCCGAAACCAAACCCGTAGATTTACCCAAGTGACGGGCTGTTTCGATAATGTTTTTCTGAATATTGCCATCCTTATCCAAACCCAGCATTTCTGCACCTGCAAACATGCCAGTTGCCAGTTGCGTGGCGGATGCCGCCGAATCAGTTACCAGGGTATCGGCCGTATAGGTCAAGGAAATGCCCAGCCTACCCTCATTCATCATACGATCTAATGCTGTCGTGCGGTTAGCGATAACGCTATGCGGCGCTTGCCTGGCATAAGATAATAATAATCCAACCTGCTGCGGCCCCATGCCATCGCCGATAATCATGATGACATTTTTAACTTTAGATTCTGTTGGCAAGGTTTTATCGAGAGTTGAGCAACTCAACAAGGCAACGCTGATAAAGCAATAAACTATAATTTTTTTCATAATCATACTTTGGTATCCGTGGATAGCCATTGTAAAGCATTCGTTAATTAACTTAGCGTGTCATAAAAATTTAACCCTGCTGTCATTTTACGTTCATCAATTAGACACGAAACTGACACGTTGATTGATTAATGTATCCCCATCCTTTATTTAGCGATGTGGTTATCCATGAAAAAAACAGATGCTGAAATACTCATCAAACCGACTAAAAAACTGGATTGTTTTTTAGCAAATTCAGAGGCTTTAATAAAAGAAGCCCAAGCCTTACGTTACCGGGTTTTTGCAAAAGAAATGGGCGCTAGACTCAAAACCGAATCCGAAGGCCTGGATTATGATGAAGTCGATAGCTATTGCGATCATTTGATTGTATATGACAATGTCAATAAGAAAATAGTCGGCTACACGCGTTTACTCAATCAAGATCAGGCGAAATTACTTGGCCGGTTTTATTCACAGGATGAATTCGATCTGGATCAAGTCCTGGCATTGCCCGGCCGTTTTCTGGAAATAGGCCGGACCTGTGTAGATCCTGATTATCGTGGCGGCGCGGTGTTAACAACCTTGTGGTCGGCATTAGTGCAATACGCCTTGGACGGAGAATTTAATTACTTGCTGGGCTGCGCCAGTATCACCCCCGGCCCCAGCGGGTTTGCTGTGGATGCGGTTTTTCGGAATATCAGCGCCAAAAATATTGCACCCGCATCGATACAAGTGAAACCCAGCATTCCAGTTCCCGGTGCATTAAGATGTCAACGAGATGAATCGGGTATTCCGCCATTGCTCAAGGCGTATTTACGTTTCGGCGCGCTGGTTTGCGGGGAACCCTATTGGGATGAAGATTTTAACTGCATGGATTTATTTGTGTTATTGCCACTCGATCAGTTGAAAGACCGCTACAGTAAACATTATATGAGAGACTATATCGCCAAGGATGGTGTCTATGCCGCGAGCCAGTCGGGAACTGGCGCGGCGATCGCCAAGGATGGTGTATATGCCGCAGGCCAGTCAGGAACTGGCGCGGCGGTCGCCAGGGATGGTGTGTATGCAGCAAGCATGCCGGGACCAACGCGCGGCACAGGCGGCTAATGAAATCGAAACTACGACTGCTTTATAGACTCTCCCTTATCATCCTGCTGTTTAGCTACGGCTTGGTCATTGCCGGCGGTGTTTTTCCAGTACTGAGCTTATTGTATCCGGCAAAAAATGCTAAAAGTAGCCGCGATGCGCTAAAAATACATTGGTTAAAAAATTTCTGCGCTATCGTGAATCTCTCTGTCACTCAAGAAGGCGAACTGCCGGAAAAACGAACTCTTATTGTGAGTAATCATGTTTCCTGGCTCGATATTATCGTTATCGGTCAGTATTTACCCGCTTATTTTGTCGCCAAGAGCGACATTTTAAACTGGCCGATTATCGGTTATTTGTCCAGACAGGGCGGCACAATTTTTATCCGCAGAAGCGACAAAAAGCATATTAAGGCGACTACTGAAAGGATGGCTTGGGCATTAAAGCAAAACTGCAATATTATTGCCTTTCCTGAAGGAACAACGACTCGGGGCAATGAGATTCTAGGCTTCCATGCCTCTTTATTTCAGCCTGCGTTATTAACCAAGTCGGCCATTCAACCGGTGGCTCTTAAATATAAAGGCATCGCCAAAGAGCACGCGCCTTTTGTCGGAGACGATGACTTTGTTCCGCATTTAATCAAAATGCTGACTTTGGATAAAATCGAGGTCAGTCTTTACTTTCTTCCCGTTATTAACAGCTTAGGAAAAAGTCGCCATTCCGTCAGTAATGAAACAAGAAACATGATATGGAGAAAAATCTCCGAATGCTCACCGGCAGATGACTCAGACCTAGAGTGTTTGAAATTGTCCAGCAAATAATCCTCATTGTCACCCGTTATGCTTCAAACACGACGGCTGCTCTGAGCTTTTTCATTGCATTTTGCTCTAATTGTCTGATCCTTTCGGCAGACACACTGTAGCGCTCGGCAAGCTCATGTAAGGTGGCTTTTTTGTCTGACAACCAACGGCTTGAAAGAATATCTAAACTTCGTTCATCCAATTCCGCCAAGGCCTCTGCTAATAAATCCTGTCCATGCCCCTTCCAATCTGCATTTTCAAGCAATATAGAGGGGTCGGCGCTGTGCTGCTGAAGGTAATTGGCAGGCGCCGCATAGCTTTCATCTTCCGGCTCATCGACGGGCATATCGAACGACATATCCGGACTGCCCAAACGTTTTTCCATTTCGTAAACGTCACTCAATTCAACATTAAGATCTTCGGCAATAGCCAATGCTTCGGCATTTGATAACCAGCCTATATCCTGTTTCGATTTGCGCAGATTAAAAAAAAGTTTGCGTTGCGCCTTGGTTGTAGCAACTTTAACAATACCCCAGTTTTTAATAATATATTCGTGAATTTCGGCTTTAATCCAGTGCACTGCAAAGGACACAAGCCGCACACCTATATCGGGATCAAAACGCTTAACGGCTTTCATTAGCCCGATATTGCCTTCCTGGATAATATCCGGCATAGATAAACCATAGCCACTATAACCTCTGGCGACATGAACGACAAACCGCAAATTGGTCATGACCAATTCACGCGCGGCTTCCAAATCACCGTGATCTCTAAATCTTAACGTCAATTCCCGTTCCTGATCGGATGTCAATCTGGGCATTTGTCTGACCAAATTCAGATAGGCATCAAACGTTCCAACTGACAAATTAACAGGTAAAGCCAATGCGTTACTCATGGTACCTCCCGGGTAAAAAACTTTTTTGAATTTTAGCACTCTCAATACTAGAGTGCTAATATTTTTTCAATATAACATTATTACTCAGGTTTCAATTGCCGAAGTTGATAGATAAGCACAAGCCACGAGCCTAATACACCTAACATCGAGGAAATAAAAATCAACGCCAGCGTATCCGTAAAACTTAAAAACAGCAGATGGAAGCCACCCTCATAGAGTCCGGAGAGTTTTTCGACCGGATGTCTTAAAACCAGCATCAGTAAAGTAATAATAAACCAGGCTGATACGCCTGAAAAGAAACCTATCCAGAAACCGCTATATAAAAATGGCCTCTGAATGAATGAGTTTGTGGCTCCAACCAATTTGGCAATCACTACTTCTTCGCGTCGATTATGTAACTCCAAACGAATCGTATTGCCGATAACAAACAGAACTCCGAGTCCTAACATCAGGTTCAATAAAATAGTAAAAAGGTGCGCAACAGACAAAATAGACTGTAAACGTTCAACCCATTGCAAATCTACCTGGGCAAAATCAACTTCTGGGGATTGTTGGAAACCTTTCAGCAGACTCTCGAGTCCTTGCTTGTCTTCCAAAGAATTTTTAGGTACTACCTGAATGACGATAGGCAGAGGATTGTTTTCCAATGCATTAATCGCTGCGCCGAAGCCGCTATAGGTTTGAAATTCAGCTAACCCTTGCTCCCTTGAAATTAACTTGACGCTCTGGACATTGGTATTTTGTCTGATTTTGCCGGCCAATTTATTGGCGTGAGTATCAGAAACATCCTCCCTGAGATACAGGGATATTTGATTACTGGTTTCCAAACTCCCCGTTAATTGCTGAAGATTCATCACTAAGATATAAAAACCGCTGGCAAGCGAAATGGCAATAGCTAAAACCGATATCGTCATTATTGAGGTAAATGGCGAGGCCACCAGGCGACCAAGACTTGAAAACAATGCGTGTGCATGAAGATCACGATAGGCTTGCAATTTATCGATAAAATTACCACCTGCGGTTTTAGTTTGCCGGATATCGTGTTTGGCTGGCTTAGCGGACTGGCCTTTACGAATATAATCTTTATTACCCTGTTTCATGACTTAACTCGAAACCAGTTGACCATGATCCAGCTTTAACACGCGATGGTTCAATTGTGTGATCAAAGAAATATCATGTGAGGCGATCAAAACTGTAACGCCGACTTGTTGAAACTCCCCAAATAACAACATGATTTCTGCTGACAATTCCGGATCCAGGTTTCCGGTTGGTTCATCCGCTATAATGATTGGCGGTTTATTGACCACTGCCCTCGCAATACCAACACGCTGTTGCTCACCACCGGACAAAGCCAGAGGATATTTTTTTTCTTTGCCTGACAGGCTGACTTTATCCAATGCTGCACGGACTCTACGGGCGATTTCATTGTGCCCGTAACCGGCTATTACCAATGGCAATGCCACATTATCAAAAACTGTTCTATCTTGAAGAAGCTTGTAGTCCTGATGGATAAAGCCCATTTTCCTTCTTATAAACGGCAGCTGGTTTTCCTTGGCATGACTGAGATCCTGGCCGTCCAATGTTATTTGGCCTCGGCTGCAACGCTCCATTGCTGCAATCAACTTCAATAACGTGCTTTTTCCAGCTCCTGAATGGCCGGTAAGAAACGCGATTTCGCCACGCTGTAAATGAAAACTGACATTACGTAATACATCGCCGGTTTCAGGATAACGCTTGGTTACATTGTCAAATTTCAACATAGTTTTTAGTCCTTGACAAACAAGGCATCTACAAACAATTCTGCATTAAAATCCTGCAAATCATCAATCCCCTCGCCTATGCCTATATATCGTATCGGAATTCCCGTGTGTTTAGCCAAAGCAAATATAACGCCGCCTTTTGCCGTGCCATCCAGTTTTGTCAACACCAGCCCAGTTAAAGCGACCGTTTCATTAAATAGTTTTGCCTGTGACAAAGCATTCTGCCCGGTGCCTGCATCTAATACCAGTAGCACCTCATGGGGCGCTGTTTCATCCAGTTTACCGATAATCCGTTTTACTTTTTTCAATTCATCCATTAAATTCGATTTAGTGTGCAAGCGGCCTGCCGTATCAGCAATCAATACGTCTATGCCTTTGGCCTGGGCGGATTGTACGCCATCATAAATAACCGATGCCGAATCTGCCCCGGTATGTTGGGCTACAACAGGGATATTATTACGCGCGCCCCAAACTTGCAACTGCTCAACAGCCGCCGCTCTAAAAGTATCTCCTGCCGCCAGCATAACGCTATGGCCTTGCGCCTGCAAACGTTTGGCCAGTTTACCGATGGTTGTGGTTTTACCTGCCCCATTAACACCGACAACCAAAATAACAAACGGTTTACCCTGTTTAGGTATTTGCAAAGGTTTGCTGCAAGGTTCAAGTATGCTCAGTAATTCTTGTTTTAAGGCAGCCGATAATGCTAAGCCATCGTTTAATTGATGGCTCTCGACACTTTGTGTCAAGTGCCTGATTATCTCCGTTGTAGCATCTATACCCACATCAGCCATTATTAAACTGGCTTCAATTTCTTCCAGTAAATCATCATTAATTTCTTTTTGGCCGATAGGCAAACTGGACAGTATGCCGCTAAGTCCGGAACGGGTTCGCTTCAACTGTGACTTAAGGCGTGTGTAAAGTGACTCAGGCGCCGGTTCTACATAGATTTCTTCAATTAGCGCTTCAACAGGCGCTGAAACTGCACCCGTTTCAACGATTTCTTGTGGAGGCTTTACTTCAATAACAGGCGCTTGTACAGGCACACCGCCGTATCGGCCATAAAAACTGATTGCAATCAATGGCAGCATTAATATCGCCGCAACAGCATGATGCGCTATAGCAGCCCATAGAGGCATACCCAGATTAACGCCAATAATACCCAAGCCAATCTGCACAAACAGCAACACGCCTAACCATAAGCCGGCTGTTCTTACCGGTTTTAGCGAATTTGTTGCAGTTGCGACAAACATCAGCAAACTGAGCAACACAAAAGATACCAATGCGCCAACTCTATGCAGCCAGTTGGCAGCAATCTGTGCATCGAATGAAACAACACCGGTATAACC
>JBAQEN010000220.1:0-2336 GCA_049286765.1 Methylococcaceae bacterium | reverse complement strand
GTACTTGGTTGCTAATTAGATAATGCGTCAATGGGACGAATGAGCTGGCTCCGTTGTCTATAATTACATCCTGTGTGGACGGTGCAATGAGTTCAACCAAAGTATCAAAGTTTCGAGGATTAATCTCGTCACCTTCCATAATCTTGAGTCGTTTTACGCCCAGGGCCTTGTAGCCGAAAAACGTTGAGTTCACTGGATCGGTGTCGATGCAAAGCGGCTTGTTACCTTTACTTTGTTTGTATTGCGCAATGGTGGCGGCGATAAGTGACTTGCCTACTCCGCCCTTGCCTTGCAGTATCATGTGAATATTTGCCATTACAGGTAATCCTCTTTTTTTGGTTCTGGATTAAAGGAGAAGCCTTTGAGAGTTGTTGGCTTCTCTTGTTTCTCCATTGTTGATTTTGTGTCGGACTGGCCAGGTTTATAGCCCTGCCCTAGCCCTGGATCTGTCACTATCGTCTGCGTCTGGGCAGTTGATTTTGTCGCTGGTGCTGACAAAATCAAGCGGTTTACATAACCACGGAATGCTTGATAGCCGAAATCTATTTTCCCCTCTTCGAATAAAGTTTCCCAAGCACTCTTAACGGGCCAACCGTCTTCAAGCGCCTGTTTTATTTCCCCCCGCAAAGCAAGGAAAGTCGCCTTGTTCTGCGCATAACGGGGTGAGGTTTTCTTTACCGCCCTTGCCGCTATGCGCTCAGATAGGCTTTTTGCCATGTGTCTTCCTGCGTTCTTATGGTCGTTGTTTTATCATTGTTTTATCGTTGTTTGCTTGCTACAGCCGTTGTTCTTGGTTTAGTTGCCGCTTTTTTTGTGCGACAAGCATAGTTTATATCGAAAAAAACGGTTAGTGAAAGGAAAAAGTCATGTTATCTTTGGAGTAACAACGGTTGAAAACCGGGCAAGATATGTGAAGTAGGCCCACCAGCAAGCTGGATGTTCCTTCTTCACTGTCCTTTATTCGCACTGTGTGCTCAATAGGAATCTTGCTCTGCGAGGCAGACGCTACCGCGTCAAAAATAAGGGGGAAAGGTGGAAAACGAAAGTAAAGAAACAAGAAAAGGCAATCCACCTATTAAGGTGTATTGCCTTCCAGAAGAACGGAGGCAAATTGAGAAAAAGGCACATGCCGCAGGCTTGAGCATGTCATCTTACCTTCTGCATGTAGGTATGGGTTATCACATAACCGGCATTGTGGACTATGAGCATGTCCAAGAACTGGCCCGAATCAATGGCGACCTTGGCCGCCTTGGCGGTCTTTTGAAGCTATGGCTAACCAATGATGCTCGCGTTGCACAGTTTGGCGAGTCCACCATTCGGGCGATACTGTCCAGGATCGAGGATACGGTAGAAGAAATGGGGCGTGTCATGCTTCGGATCGTCATGCCAAGGGCGGAACGATGATTTTTTTAGCCGCTAAAATTTTCGAGGGGGTTTTGTGATTGCCAAAGGTGAAATGATGATTTTTTTAGCCGCTAAAATTTTTGTGGTGTTTTTGTGATTGCCAAACACGTTCCCATGAAGTCGGTTAAGAAGAGCGACTTTTCCGGTTTGGCCGATTACATCACTGATGAGCAGAGTAAGAATGAACGGGTTGGCTTAGTTTCTTTTACCAACTGTGAGGCTCATAACTATAGTGGTGTTGTTGCCGAGGTTTTGGCAACACAATATCTTAACAAGCGGGCCGAGTCGGATAAAACATATCATTTAATCGTTAGTTTTAAGTCAGGCGAAAACCCAGATAATGACACGATACAAGCAATTGAAGTGCGTATTTGTGAAGGATTGGGTTTTGGCGAGCATCAGCGTCTCAGTGCCGTGCATCACGACACTGATTGTCTTCATTTACATATAGCTATAAACAAGATTCATCCAATCCGATACACCATTCATGATCCATATTACGACCATCAGATTTTGGGGCAGCTTTGTGAAAAATTAGAAAAAGAATATGGTCTTGAACCAGTCAACCATCAAGCACGAAAACGCGGAGCAGAGAATCGTGCCGATGACATGGAAAATCATGCCGGAGTTGAAAGTTTATTAGGGTGGATAAAGCGCGAATGTCGGGAGCAAATTCAAGGGGCGCAGTCCTGGGTAGATTTGCACAAGGTTATGAGTGATAACGGGTTGGAGTTGCGCGAGCGGGGTAATGGGTTTGTTGTTGTTGCTGGGGATGGAACGATGGTAAAGGCCAGTTCTATCGACCGCGACCTTTCTAAAGGCAAGTTGGAGGTCCGCTACGGGTCTTTTGAACCGTCGCCTGAACAGCGGGCTGAGTCTACAACCAAGCCAACTAGGGAGTATGAAGCGCGGCCTATGCGCTCGCGGAGCGA
>JBAQEN010000219.1:0-1555 GCA_049286765.1 Methylococcaceae bacterium | reverse complement strand
ATCCAGTCATGAGCAAACTGCCGTTCGCAACGCTTGGCAAGCAGTCGGTATAATTTGAACGATTTATAAGCTCCTTTCCCATCAGGAAAAGTTCGTGGCATGAATCTAAAATAAACGGTTTTAAATTGCCGCTTGAATACGGATAACTCTTAAGTATTACCTTTGTTTTATAAGGATAAAATAAGTCAAGATGCAAATGAATTTTCAGAATTATGTTCGCAGGCATAGATAGTTTCGCACGCAGCGATTCAATCTGCACGGCAGGCTAAGGAATGATCATCCACGGTGAAAACCAACCCGCTTGCAGAGCGATTCAGGATTTTCTCCACAAATCGAATGCTACGGGTTGTTTGTAACTTTTTTCAGTTAACCTATAAACTCGTTGTGTGCGGAACACAGGCCCGCAACTATAGAAATTGAAGGTAAAATCATGCAAATTACTGTTGAGCGAACTGGCGGCTTCACAGGTATTCCGCTAACCAAAACTGTTGATAGCGCAACTCTGTCACAACAAGAAGCTATCCACCTGCATCAAATGATGGCAGCGGCGGACTTCTTCAAATTGCCATCAACGATTCCCTCTATTCCGCAGCCAGATCGTTTTCAATACCAAATCACTGTCGAGCAAGAAGGCAAACTGCATAGTGTCACAGTTGGAGAAGCAGCAGTACCAGCTAACCTGAAAACAATACTGAAATGGTTAATGGAGCAATCCACACAGACCAATCCATGATTGACTAATGGCAAAATTATTTAAACCAGACGTCCCCACAAGTCATATTCATCCGCTTCTTCCAGCTCAACATCTACAAATTCACCTACTTTAAGGTGTGTCGCGCCATCGATAAAGACCTGCCCATCGATTTCCGGCGCATCGGCTTTGCTTCTGGCAACCGCGCCCTCTTCAACTACCTCATCAATTAGAACCGTTTCAATTCTGCCTACCCGTTGCTGTAATCGTGCGGCGCTAATCTCGGCCTGATGCGCCATAAAACGAGCCAAACGTTCCTGTTTGATTTCTTCAGGAATCAAATCCGGCAAATCATTGGCAACTGCGCCTTTTACCGGAGAATATGCAAAACAGCCAACCCTATCGAGTTGCGCTTCAGTCATAAATTGCAGTAATTCTTCAAATTCCTGTTCTGTTTCTCCCGGAAATCCGACAATAAAAGTGCTGCGTAAAGTAATATCAGAACAGATTTGCCGCCATGCCTTAATACGTTCCAAATTATTCTGGCTGGCCGCCGGACGTTTCATTAATTTAAGAATACGGCTATTGGCATGTTGAAAAGGAATATCGAGATAAGGCAGGATTTTCCCTTCCGCCATTAATGGAATCACGTCGTCAACGTGAGGATACGGATAAACATAGTGCAGTCGCACCCAGATACCCAAATCGCCCATCGCCTCGGCCAAATCATAAAAACGAGTTTTAACAGAACGGCCTTTCCAGTACCGGCTTTGATACTTAAGATCCAAACCATAAGCACGGGTATCTTGCGAAACCACTAATAATTCTTTTACTCCCGCCTTCGCCAGACGCTCAGCTTCCAGC
>JBAQEN010000218.1:0-3495 GCA_049286765.1 Methylococcaceae bacterium | reverse complement strand
TGGTCTTTAAAGGCCAAGATACCAGCGACTGGAATATTCCTGCCATCCTGAATCGTTTTGATTTGCTGATTGAGGCAGGTTTCCCCGAAGCCAATCAGGACAATGACCCTGAGCACCGCGTTGCGCGTGTCGGCGCTACTATTGGACTATTGTCCAGCCATTACAAACTGATTGCCAAAGGCAAAGACAGTGACTACGAAAATGCGGACGAGCAAGTCTCTGCTTTACGCACTAGACTTGCCGCGCATGAACTGGCGGCAACTGAATTTAACGAAATTATCAATGCCCCGGATGCCGCCGAATTTATTATCGGTTTAATGAACATCGTGCAGCGCTGGAGCTTTGTCGCCCAACAAGATAACGATGTGGTCGCCGACTGGCTGAGTTTCAAATTACCCGGAAAACGTGATTTTGATCATCTGGTTGAACACGACACCGTAGACCGTGGCGAATTTACGGCGTGGATGGGCGAGCAGGAACATCGCCGCCGCAGGGATGGTTTCAAACTGACCGACCCGCGTTTTAACCAACGGCAGGTGTTATCAGAAGTTAATCACTGCATCTATTGCCATGAGCGCGATACCGACTCGTGCGCCAAAGGCATGCGTAACAAAAAAAACAACACGTTTAAAGTTGACCCGCTGGGCGTGACGACTATCGGCTGTCCGCTGGATGAAAAAATCTCGGAAATGCACCTGGTCAAACGCCGTGGCGACAATATTGGCGCGTTGGCGATTATCATCATCGACAACCCGATGTGTCCGGGTACCGGCCACCGTATTTGCAATGAGTGCATGAAAGGCTGTATTTATCAAAAAACCGATCCGGTCAATATTCCGCAGATTGAAACCAATGTGCTGACCGATGTGTTGTTCATGCCTTACGGTTTTGAAATTTACAGCTTATTGACTCGCTGGAATCCATTAAACGTCAAGCGTCCTTATATGCTGCCGTACAACGGTAAAAATGCGCTGGTTGTAGGTTTGGGCCCTGCGGGTTATACCATGAGCCATTATTTATTGAATGAAGGCTTTGGTGTTGCGGGTATTGATGGCTTAAAACTGGAACCTCTGCCTGTAGAATTGACCGGTAATAGTGAAAATCTGCCGATGCCGATTGTCGATTTTAAAGACCTCTACGAAGATCTGGATAAACGTATTCTGGCAGGTTTCGGCGGTGTGGCTGAGTACGGAATTACCGTCCGCTGGGACAAGAACTTTCTTAAAGTCATTTATCTGACGCTGCAACGGCGTGAAGCATTTCGCGCCTATGGCGGCATTCGTTTTGGCGGCACGATCACGATAGAAGATGCGTGGAAGATGGGCTTTGACCACATTTGTATCGCGTCGGGTGCGGGTAAGCCAACCGTTATTGACCTGAAAAACAATCTGATGCGCGGCATACGCAAAGCCTCGGATTTTCTGATGGCGCTGCAATTGACCGGCGCGGCCAAGTCGTCTTCAATGGCGAATTTGCAAGTGCGTTTGCCTGCGGGTGTTATCGGTGGCGGTTTGACGGCTATCGATACCGCAACCGAATTGATGGCGTATTATCCTGCGCAAGTAGAAAAAATTCTGCATCGCTATGAAACGCTGGTCAATGTTTATGGTGAACAGATCGTCCGTAGCCGTTACGATAAGGAAGAAACGATTATTCTGGATGAGTTTTTGGCACACGGCAAAGTCATACATGCAGAACGCCAACGCGCCGAAGCTGCTGGCGAACAGCCGCATTTTCAACCCTTGTTGGAATCGTGGGGTGGTGTGACGCTGTTCTATCGCAAAGGCATGAAAGATGCACCCGCGTATCGCCAAAACCACGAAGAAATTAACGAGGCTCTGGAAGAAGGCATCGCCCTGGCCGAAGGCATGAGTCCACTCGGTGCAGATGCGGATGAACACGGACATTTAAACGCCGTGGAGTTTGAAAAGCTGGTGTTGGAAAACGAGCGTTGGAAAAGTTCCGGGCAAGTCATCAAGGTTCCGTTACGCAGTTTGTATATTGCGGCGGGCACCTCGCCCAATACGATTTATCAAAGCGAATACCCCGGCACGTTTGTCATGGATAAGTGGTTTTTTCAACGCTATGAACCCGAATGGACAAACGACGCAGTCGAATTAGTGCCTATGGCTGATGAAGCTTTCCCCAAACTGGGCAAGCCGGCTCCGCTCACATCCTATCAAAAAGACGGCAAATTTATCAGTTTTTATGGCGACAACCATCCGGTTTATGCGGGCAACGTGGTTAAAGCCATGTCTAGCGCGAAAAATGGCTATCCTTATGTGGTTAAATTATTTGAGCAAGAATTGGCTAATTTGAATCCCGCGCAACAGCCGGAACGGGATGCCGCATTGAAAGCTTTGTTTGCTCGCCTGGATGCCGCTTTTATCGCTACTATCGTCGCCATCAACCGGCTGACACCGACGATAATCGAAGTGGTTGTTAAAGCGCCGATGCAAGCCGAAAAATTCCATCCTGGGCAATTTTATCGTGTGCAGAATTATGAAGCTCTTGCGCCAACCGTTGAAGGCACTGTGTTAGTTGCGGAAGGATTAGCGTTGACAGGCGCCGAAGTGGATAAAGAAAAAGGCACGATTTCCCTGATTGCACTGGAAATGGGCTCATCTTCGCGCCTTTGTGCAACCTGGAAAGTCGGCGACCCGCTGGTCATCATGGGTGTAACCGGCGCACCGACCGAAATACCCACCAACCAAACCGTGTTGTTACTCGGTGGCGGCTTGGGTAATGCAGTGCTTTTCTCTATCGGTAAAGCACTGCGGGCGGCCGGTAATCGCGTGATTTATTTTGCCGGGTATAAATACAAGCAAGATTTATTCAAAGTTGAAGATATCGAAGCCGCATCGGATATTATCATCTGGTCGGTCGATAAAGGCCCGGATGTGGTCGCCATTCAGCCTACTCGCCCGCAAGATAAAACCTTTGTCGGCAATATCCTGGAATGTATGCTCGCTTACGCAAACGGTGAGTTAGGTGACCAACCCATTTCCCTGGCGGATGTAGATCACCTGATTGTCATCGGTTCAGACCGCATGATGGCGGCGGTTAAAGAGGCGCGTTTCAATGTCCTGAAGCCATATCTGACCAAGGTACAACACGCGATCGGCTCTATCAACTCGCCGATGCAGTGCATGATGAAAGGCATCTGTGCCCAGTGCATGTGCAAACATGTCGATGCGGATACGGGCAAGGAATACTTTGTTTATTCCTGCAACAACCAGGACCAGGATTTGGATAAAGTGGATTTCCCGCATCTGAATGCGCGCTTGCGGCAAAATACCGTGCAGGAAAAATTATCCAATCTTTGGCTTGATTATTTGTTGATGAAGCAGAAGACCGGAGAAGTGGCTTAGATACCATCTCTCCCAATCAATCGCAAGTGGAAAATTATCCCATTTGTGGTTGATAGGGTTGTTGGTGTTTTAGAACACCAAAGCAAATCTGTACCAATTTTCGCATTGCTGCGCCTAATGCTGA
>JBAQEN010000217.1:0-2352 GCA_049286765.1 Methylococcaceae bacterium | reverse complement strand
GTGTACGGTAGATGGCGACAACGGCTTGGGTTTACTTGTTGGACCTAAAGCCAATGAGATCGCCATGAACAAAGCAGAAACGCATGGCTCCGGCTGGGTTAGCGTACGCAACACCAATCACTTTGGCATTGCCTCCTATTACTCATTAAAAGCGCTGGAACGAGACATGATCGGCTGGTCGATGACCAACACGACCAAACTGGTTGCTCCGATATGGGGAGCTGAAAGAATGCTTGGCACAAATCCAATTTCGATTGCGTTCCCGGGAATAAACAATCCCCCCATTGTTATTGACTTCGCTACCAGTGCGGCAGCCTATGGAAAAATTGAAATCGCTATGCGCAAGGGAGCGCCAGTGCCTAAAGGCTGGACCATCAACAATCAAGGCGATATGACAACCGACCCCAACGATATGATCAACGGTGGCGCATTATTGCCGCTGGGTTCCGAGCGCGAATTGGGCGGACATAAAGGTTATGCGCTGGCTGCAATGGTAGACATACTAACCTCTGTTTTAAGCGGCGCAAATTGGGGGCCTTTCGCTCCTCCTTTTGCTTTGCGCCAGGAGATTCCCTCGCGAAGCGTGGGCAAAGGAATCGGACACTTTTTTGGCGCGATGCAGATTGATGGGTTTATGGAGGTTGACGAATTCAAAAAAAGGATCGATGAATGGATAGAGGTATTTAGAAATACAAAGCCGACCAAAGGCCAAAAAGCGGTTCTTATTCCCGGTGATCCTGAACACGCCGAAGAAGCAATCCGCAGAAAAAGCGGCATACCGCTGATAAAAGCCGTAGTGGATGACCTGAAAGATATTTCTAAACAAACCGGAATTCCCTTTCCAGATTAGCAGTAGTTGATTTTGATCTTTAAACCAGCAGCAATTTAACCCGGTAAATCGGTTCCGCCTTACGGATTGCGGGGCACGAAAAGCATGGCCTAAGGCTTCTTATGTAGACTCTCCATAAAATCCTTCCTGCTCGGCGATTCCACCGGCCCAATTTTCTAAAATCAGCCCTCGGTGAACATACTGATGAAATGAAGAATACGGCCAATCCGCTACCCGTTGCACCAGGCCATGTTTCATGGGGTTCCAGTGACAATAATCGATGTGGGCAGCATAATCGTAATCATCCCGGATGGCATGTTCCCAAAAGCGTCGTTGCCATATACCCCGTTCGTGACGCGCCACGCGAACCCTGGAACGACGCTCAGTGGCCGGAATTTTTTGCACAAAGCGTATCTTGATGGCTTTCCAGCGATTGGAAAAATCGTCATCGCCCGGAGGCAGCGTCCAAACACAGTGCATATGATCCGGCAGCACCACCTAGGCATCGATGTGGAATGGCCGTTCCCGTTTCGTTACCCGCACCGCCTCGCGGAGCACATCGATATGCCGGACCAGCGTATCCAAACGCCGTTCCAGCAAATTCACAGTAAAAAAATACGTCCCGCCCGGCACCCTAAACCGCCGATAATCCGGCATCTTAACCTCTGAAAAAAACGTAGGGCGGATGCCGACAGGCGATCCGCCAATCAAACGATAGTGCAGAAACCATCGCACCGATACCGGCGAAATCATGCGGGAATGTGCCCGTCCCCCCATGGCGGAACCCGTGACCGTCCCCCCATGGCGGAACCCGTGACCGTCCCTCTAGAGCAGAACCCGTGACCGGTTCTTCAACATCCGGCGGAACGCCTGTCGGCTTCCGCCTTACGCGGGTTACAAGTTTAAGCACCAATTAAAGAAATTGCAGCCTTTGAAATTGTGTAAACGCCATAAACACAAAAGAAAAATGCTGATAACCCAACAACCCTATTTAATATTCTTAGAGGTAACCAAGCTGTCATTATTTCTACGCCAGGCACTTGATTCTCTAATTTGTCTTTATGCTTAAACACAACATGGGTTAACGCTAATATTTGTAAAAGCATAAAAATCAAACAAAGAATAATGCTGACAGAAAGCTGAAACCAAGCGCATTTGAGTAAAGAAATAGTTGCTGCAGTAAGCTCTGGTTTGTTGCCGCTAAGAAAAGCACTGATAGTGATTGTTTGAATGCCGCCACTTACAAGTAATAGTTGTTTTATTAAGGATTCAATTCTGTTGCGGACTTCAGATACAAAAGTATTGAAGACATTAACTGATTCAGAAATAGGCATATTTTCTTGATTCATATTTAGTCCTTATTTTACACATAACGCAATCCTAAAGGGCGCAGTTCTGTAGGTCGGGCAACATCTTTTCGTAGCCCGACATTTAAGTTACCTCAACACCCCCGCCGGGCTGGAATAACTATCCAGTACCTGGACATAATTGGCGCGTTCATAAGCGCTGGGATCGATGGCGTG
>JBAQEN010000216.1:0-2159 GCA_049286765.1 Methylococcaceae bacterium | reverse complement strand
AATGGAAGTGCTGATAGCGAGCAATATTTAGGCGATGTGAAATTTTCGACAGAAGACTGGTTTGATAACCTGGAAATTATGGCGCATGCCAGTTATTTGCGAGCTGATTTTCAGGCGTCAGTTCAAGCTTTCCCAAATAACACCCTTGCGCGCATCGGTTCGGATGGCAATATTACAAATCCACTTAATATTACCAGCCCATTGGTTTTGTTACCTGATGGCTTTAACGCTAATTTGGGCCGGCTCGAGCAGGTTCCCTCCATTGAGTTGAGTGGCCTTTATAAAGGCTTCACGGATCATCTATTGCGGGTTGGCGGTGGTTTTCGCTACGAAGAAATCACCACAAATGAGAGTAAAAATGTCGGAACCGGGGTTATAAACCCGACACAACTTCTCCCTCCTCCTGCAATCAATGTGATAGATGGCACATTAACAACGACTACTGGCACACGTGATGTTTATTTACCCGACACATCAAGAAATATCCTGTCTGCTTTTGTACAGGATGAATGGCAGATAACCAAAGATTGGCAACTGACAGCCGGTGTCCGTTATGACAATTATTCCGATTTTGGCAATACAGTTAATCCCCGTGCCGCTTTGGTTTGGAATGTCAATGAGCAATTCACAACCAAGCTGCTTTATGGAAAGGCGTTTCGAGCGCCCAGTTTTACAGAACAGTTCCAGCAAAATAATCCGTCGCAGCAAGGAAATCCGGCTTTAAAGCCTGAAAAAATCAATACTTTTGAATGGGCGGCGGACTTCCGGCCTCTTCCAACGCTTAGAACAGCCGCCAATTTGTATTATTACCAGATTAAAGATCTGATAGGGGTAGCGCCTGATCCAGGTAAACCAACACGCAGTTTCCAGAATGTCGGCGATCAAGACGGCTATGGCGGCGAGTTTGAATGGAACTGGCAAGTCACTGAACAGGTTAGTGTGATGGGCAATTACGCATGGGTACACGCAAGGAATGAACAAACGCATCAACAGGTAACGGGTATACCTGAACAACATGTTTATTTTGCCACCCAGTGGCAGTTTATGCCAGGCTGGCAGATACAGCCGCAGATTAACTGGATTGGTGGCAGGACTACTCCGGCTTTAGATAATAGGCCATTAGATGATTACGAAACCATCGATATAACGTTACGAGGTAAAAAGTTGTTTGGACATCTCAATGTTGCAGCTTCCTTGCGTAATATGTTTGATGCAACCTACCGTGAGCCTGCCGCTGTTTCTGCTATTCAATTGCCCCAAAATCTGCCCATGCAGGGAAGAAGTTTTTATCTTGAGGCATCAGTTAATTTTTGATGTCTACTGGAGTTGTTGACATAAAGCCTTTTCATGTTGAGGGAGCGCTGGCACACAAGCGAAATAAAATATGTTGGCGGCACGGTTCTAGCTTTCATCGATTGATTTGTGCTCACAGTCTGGGTAACTAAAAAACTTGTAGCATGCGACGCTCCACCCCGTGAATTACTATTGAAAATCCGCGTCTGGTTATTGCCCTTTTCGGGTTGGAGAGCTTCGCGAGGCCCGGCTTGCCAAAACACCTTTAATTAATGGTTAAATTTCATATACCCATTATTGGTAAGTAAATTCCATGTATCCATATTTTTTTCAGCTACGCAATCAAGCAAATCCGCTATGTTTATTACAGCCGGACATCGTTGTCCGTGATAATCTCCGGTTGGACCAATTTTTATAAAATTAATGCCCAATGCCGATAAAAAATGTAACAATGACCGCTCCATAGAGGCATATAAATAGCTTATATCGTTTTCATAGCTTGCTTTAATAACGCAAGCGATTAAAGCGAGACTAATATGAGGGAAAGTCCGCCGCTCGGTTAGTGTGAAATAATCCTGCCAATTAGGGCCAATAGCCGCTAAAGTATGCGCTTCATTTTTTCTTCTTTTAAATGTTTTCGATACACAAAATCGTGATACTTCTCCCAGGTGCTTTCGATTAATGGACTGAATCACGTTAAAATTATCAATCTCACAATATAGCTCAAGCGGAAATAATTTTCCCGGGTTATCGGCATCAGGAAGGATTAAGCGGGTAGTCGCGGCATATTCTCCAGACTTGCGGTGACGAATCAGATAATGAACCGATTGCTGGTCAAATTCGTCAAATTCGAGATTGTCAGGATG